>DAISJF010000157.1:0-5321 GCA_036821625.1 Rhodanobacteraceae bacterium | reverse complement strand
TGGCAATGGGCAGCGGCTGGCTCACGGGCATGGTGCAGCAGAACAAGGAACTGTCCGAGACCGACAAGCAGCAGGCCATCGCCGCGATCAACGCGCTCTCGGCCTGGGTCCAGAAGACGCGCTTCACCGATCCCGAGCTGGTCAAGAAGGTGCTCGCGATCGCGACGCGCACGGCGCGCGATCTCAACCTGAAATCGCTCGACGAAGCGCGCGCGTTGAACTTCGATCAATCGATGCAGAAAGCGCAGATTGCGCTGCAGGGTTTCAAGGAAGCGCTCGGCGTGTACGGATTCTCGATCGACCAGACGCTCGACTCGGTGAAGCCCGAAGTCGTGGCGAACGACGGCAAGACGGCGAGCGTCAAGGTCAGCTACACGCTGCTCGGCACACCGCTTTCGGCCACGACCCAGATGCTCAACGTCGACGGCCGCTGGTACGGCAAGGACACGATCGAGAAGATCAAGGAGCACGACCAGGAGGCGACGGCGAGCGCGAGCGACGCCGCGCCGCCCGCGGAGGCTGCGCCGGCCAAGAACTGACCGGCCTTTCCGCGCCCGCAAAGCGGGCGGGCTAAACTCGGCGCATGAACGATATGCCAGCGGCGCCGCGCGCGACGGCCGGCGCCCGACCCCCGGCGTGGACCGAGTTTCTCGGCGCCCTGCTGCGGCCGTGGCTCAGGATCCGCCGCGAACCCGCCGATGCGACCCGGCTGATTCCCGACGACGCGACGCCGACCGTCTACGTCATCGAACGCTACGGCCTTTCGGACACGCTCATTCTCGAAGAGGCGTGCCGCGAAGCGGGTTTGCCCTCGCCGTACGCTGGCGCGGAAAAGCTTCCGATCAAGCGCCGCAGCGCCGTCGTCACGCTGTCGCGGCGCCCCCGCCTGTTCGGCCGCCGGCCGCACCCGACTCGCTCGGAAACCTTGACCCGCCTGGCCGAGGTCGTTCGCGCGGATCCGAACGTCGACGTCCGTCTCGTGCCGGTTTCGATCTTCGTCGGGCGCGCGCCCGATCGCGATTCCGGATGGTTCAGCGTGCTGTTCTCGGAAAACTGGGTCGTCGTCGGCCGCTTCCGTCGCCTGCTTGCGCTGTTGCTCAACGGCCGCGACACGAGCGTGCAGTTTGCGCCGCCGGTGTCGATGCGCGAGGCGCTGCGCGACCAGGCCGAGCCCGAGCGCGGCGTGCGCAAGCTGCAGCGCCTGCTGCGCGTGCATTTCCGCCGCATCCGCGCGGTCGTCATCGGGCCCGACCTCTCGCACCGCCGAACCGTGGTCGGCGCGCTGCTCAACACCGATCCCGTGCGCGCCGCGATCGAGGCGACTGCGAACAAGGAAAACATCACGTTCGATCGGGCGCGCGAACGCGCGCGCAAGTACGCGATGGAGATCGCGGCCGACTACTCGCATCCGGTCGTGCGATCGATCTCGTTCATGCTGAAAGCGTTCTGGAACAAGCTCTACGACGGCGTCGACGTGCACCATTTCGACACGCTGCGCAGCGTGGCGCCCGGTCACGAAGTGATCTACGTGCCGTGCCACCGCAGCCATGTCGACTATCTCCTGCTTTCCTATCAGCTCCTCACGAACGGCGTGGCGATTCCGCACATCGGCGCCGGCATCAACCTCAACCTGCCGGTGATCGGCCCGATCCTGCGCCGCGGCTCTGCATTCTTCCTGCGCCGCACGTTCAAGGGCGATCCGCTGTATTCGACCGTGTTCCGCGAATACATCAGCCAGCTGTTCGTGCGCGGCGTTTCGCTCGAGTACTTCATCGAGGGCGGCCGCTCGCGCACGGGTCGGCTGCTCGCGCCGCGCGGCGGCATGCTGTCGATGACGCTGCGCAGCTTCCTGCGCGAATCGCGCCGACCCGTCGTATTCCAGCCCGTCTACTTCGGATACGAGAAGATCATGGAGGGCGACGCCTACATCGGCGAGCTCTCCGGCAAGCCGAAGGAAAAGGAATCGCTGCTCGGTCTTTTCAAGGCGTTCGGCGCGCTGCGCCAGCACTATGGCCGCGTCGCGGTGAATTTCGGCGAGCCGATCTTCCTTCGCCCGCTACTCGACGAAGTCGCGCCGGGCTGGGAATCGGCGACAGAGGATCCCGAGGCAAAACCGGAGTGGCTCAACCGCGCGGTCGACAGGCTCGCGACGCGCATTCTCGAAAACGTCAACCGTGCCGCGCACGTCAATCCGATCAATCTGCTCGCGATATCGCTGCTGTCGACGCCCAAGCACGCGATGACCGAGGCCGATCTCGCCGCGCAGATCGATCTCTTCAAGACGCTGGCCGCGGAGCTGCCGTATTCCAATCGCGTCACCATGACGGAGCTCTCGGCCGCGCAGATCATCGCCTACGGCGAAAAGATGGGCTGGATCCGCCGCACCGCGCATCCGCTCGGCGACGTGCTCGGGGTCGACGACGAGCCCGGCGTGCTGCTCTCGTACTTCCGCAACAACGTCACGCATCTGTACGCGACGGCCGGCTGGGTCGCGTGCTGCTTCCTCAACAACCGGCGCATGGCGCGCGCGTCGATCCTGCGTCTCGGCCGGCTGGTCTATCCGTTCATCCGGGCCGAGCTGTTCCTGCCGTGGACCGACGAGGAATTCGCGCATCGCATCCAGGCGGTGATCGACTTCTTCATCGCGCGCGGCCTGCTCGGCACCGACGCCGACGGACGCGTGATCACGCGCGAGGCAGGCCAGAGCGATCCGGCGTTCCGGCTGCGCGCGCTTGCGCGCAATTTCTTGCCGGCGATCGAGCGCTATTACATCGGCGTTGCGCTGCTGGTGAAGAACGGCCCGCACACGCTCACGGCCGGCGAGCTCGAGACCCTGTGCTGGCTCACCGCGCAGCGTCTGTCTCTGCTGCACGAGCTCAACGCGCCCGAATTCTTCGACCGCTCGCTGTTCCGCGGCTTCATCCAGAAGCTGCGCGAGCGGCGCGTCATCTCCGCCGATGAAAACGGCAAGCTCGTGTTCGACACGCAGCTCAACGCGGTCGCGCAGGATGCGCGCGTGATTCTCTCGCGCGAAATCCGCCACGGCATCCTGAAGCTCACTCCGGAAAAGCAGGCCGAGCTCTCGCGCAGCGCGGACGGAGAGTCCAAGCCCGTCTGAACGCGCAAGACGCGCAACGCGTCGATCGTCGACTCGCATTTCGCTATCCGGGGCCTCCGGCGTATGCTCCAGCCATCATCGGATCGGAGGACGGAACGATGATCGCGCGACCGTCGCGTATCGCAAGTCTGATCCTTGCCGGGACCTGGATCGCCGCGTGCGGAACGTCCGCGCCGCCTCCTGCGGACGCACCGAGCGCCGCATCGCCATCGGCGACTTCCCCGCCTGCCGCATCCGCGCCGACGCCGAAATCGGATCTTGTCGGAACGTCGTGGCAGCTCGTGCGGTTCACGGGCAGCGACAAGTCGACGCTCCAGCCCGACGATCGGACCCAGTACACGATCACGTTCCAGGCCGACGGCAGCGTCGTCGCGCGCATCGACTGCAATCGCGGACACGGCGCCTGGAAATCCGCCGGATCCGGCGAGCTCGTATTCGGACCGCTCGCGCTGACGCGCATGATGTGTCCGCAGGGCTCGATGCACGACCGCGTCGCGGCGGACTGGGGCGCCGTGCGCTCGTACACGATCAAGGACGGGCACCTGTTCCTGTCGCTGATGGCGGATGGCGGCGTCTACGAGTACGAACCTGCGTCGCCGGCACCGGGCTGAACCGACGCCGCATTGCGCGTCGCGGTTACGCGTCGAGATTACGCGTCGAGTTACGCATCGAGATCGGGAATCAGCTTGTTCTCGAGATACGCGATCATGTCCTTGAGCCTGAGCTTGCGCTTCTTCAGACGCGTGAGCTGCAGCTCGTCGCAACCCGCGTCGATCGCGAGCCGCGCGATCGCCGCATCGAGGTCGCGATGCTCGATCTTGAGCTCGGTCAGCTTGCGGGCGATGGCGGCCGGATCTTCGGGAAACATGCGGTCCTCGGCGACCGCGCCAGTGTAGCGCCGCGCCACGGGCCCGGGGTGCCTCCAACGGGTTGCCCGACTCAGGACGCCCCGTTGCCGTTCGCCGGGTCGAGCGCCGCAACCACGTCGGCGATCGACGCGACGATCGCGTCGCAATCGATCGTGTGGACCGGCTGGTCTTCCGCGTAGCCGTAGCCGACCAGCACGACCGGCATTCCGGCGGCGCGGGCCGCACGCGCGTCGTTCGACGAATCGCCGACCATCAGGCACTCGGCCGGCTCGACGCCGAGCCGCGCGGCCGCATGCAGCAGCGGCAGCGGATCGGGCTTGGTCTTCGGCAGCGCGTCGCCGCCCTGGACGAACGCGAAATCGCGATCGAGCCCCGTGAGCGCGAGCAGCGCCTCGGAAAAACCCTGCAACTTGTTCGTGACGCAGCACATCGCAAGGCCGAGTCGCCGCGCATGCGCGATACCCTCGCGCACGCCCGGATAAAGCTTCGCCGTGCGGCCGTTTTGCGTCGCGTAGTGTTCGAGAAAGCGCTCGCGCGCACGCGCGTGCTCGCGTGAGCCCGCGCGGCCGTCGCGCTCGCGCGTGAGCACGCGATGCAGCAGCACGTCGACGCCGCGGCCGATGTAGCTTCGGACTTCCGCATCGTCGAGCGGCTGCCGTTCGAGCTCGCGCAACGTCGCATCGACCGCAGCGGTGATGTCCGGCGCCGTATCGACCAGCGTGCCGTCGAGATCGAACACGATCGCGCGCATGCCGGTCAGGAAATCCATCCGCTCATGCCGCCTTTGCGTACAGCGTCGCGATGCTCTCGAGCGCGACGGGCCGGATCGACGAGGCGCGACCCGCGCTGCCGAACGCTTCGAAGCGCGCCTTGCACACGTCGCGCGCGGCCGCGATCGAAGCCTTGAAGAACTTGCGCGGATCGAACTCGGTCGGATCCTTCGCGAGCGCGCGGCGGATCGCGCCGGTCATCGCGAGGCGGATGTCGGTATCGATGTTGACCTTGCGCACGCCGTGGCGGATGCCTTCGACGATCGCGTCGACCGGCACGCCATAGGTTTCCTTGATCGCGCCGCCGTGCTCGCGGATCACGGCGAGCCACTCCTGCGGCACGGACGAGGAGCCGTGCATGACGAGATGCGTCGACGGAATGCGGGCATGGATCGCCTTGATGCGTTCGATGTCGAGGATATCGCCGGTCGGCGGCCGCGTGAACTTGTAGGCGCCGTGCGAGGTGCCGATCGCGACCGCGAGCGCATCGACGCCGGTCTTGGCGACGAAGTCGGCGGCTTCGCCGGGATCGGTCAGGAGCTGCGAGTGATCGAGCGTGCCTTC
>DAISJF010000156.1:0-5367 GCA_036821625.1 Rhodanobacteraceae bacterium | reverse complement strand
CGCGCCCGCATTCGGCGGACGAGCTGATCACGCAGATCGTGCCGGTCAAGCACGTCGCCGCGACCGATCTGATTCCGATCCTGCGCCCGCTGATGCCGCAAGGCGGCCAGCTGATCGCGCATGCCGCGTCGAATTCGCTGGTCGTTTCCGATCGCGCCGGCAACGTCGAACGGCTGGTCGGCATCATCCAGCGCATCGACATGGTGTCCGACGCAGAAGTCGAGGTCATTCCGCTCACGCACGCGAACGCGGCCGAGATCGCGCGAACGCTGACGCTGCTCACGGACGACAAAACCGCAGCGCCCGGCGAAGCGCAGCGTGTGTTCGCGGACGCGCGCACGAACTCGATCCTGCTGTCGGGCGCGAAGGCCGGGCGCCTGCGTATGCGCGCGCTGGTCGCGCACCTCGATACGCCGATCGACAGCGGCGGCAGTACGCAGGTCATCTTCCTGCGCTACGCGAACGCGAAGGATCTGGTGCCGATCCTGCAGGGCGTCGCCGCGACACTGACCGGCATCGCGCCGCCGACCGCAGGCAAGTCCGGGGAAGCGAATCTCGGCGGCCAGGCGTTGCCGGCGACGATCCAGGCGCACGAAGAGAACAACGCGCTCATCGTCAGCGCTCCGCCCGCGATCTTCCGCTCGCTCGCCGCCGTCGTGCGCCAGCTCGACGTGCGCCGCGCGCAGGTGCTGATCGAGGCCGTCATCGCCGAGGTTTCCGATCAGACCGCGAGCGAGCTCGGCGTGCAGTGGCAGCTGCCGTTCAAGCAGAACGCCGACGGCAGCCTGCGCGACAGCGTGATCGGCGGCACCAACTTCACCGGCTCGACGCCCGGCAACAACATCGTCGCGGCTTCGCAGAATCCGCTCGGCGTCGGCAACGGTTTCAACCTCGGTTACATCAACGGCACGATCACGATCGGCCGCAACACGATTTTCCAGCTGGGCGCGCTGGTCACGGCGCTGCAGGGCGACGGCAAGTCGAACATTCTCTCGACGCCGTCCGTGCTGACGCTCGACAACCAGGAAGCCGAGATCAAGGTCGCGCAGGAAGTGCCGTTCCTGACCGGCCAGTACACGACCAACGCGGTCGGCACGCAGACGACGACGACGGGCGGCGCCACCACTTCGACCGGCATCACCAATCCGTTCCAGACGATCGAACGCAAGGACGTCGGCCTCGTGCTCAAGGTCACGCCGCACATCAACGAAGGCGATGCGGTGCGGCTCGACATCCATCAGGAAGTCTCGAACCTGCTGCCGCCGGTGCAGGGTGCGGTCGATCTCGTGACCAACAAGCGCGAGCTGACGACCAGCGTGCTGATCGCGGACAACTCGCTGCTGGTGCTCGGCGGCCTCCTCGACAACCAGGTCAAGGACAACGTGCAGAAGGTGCCCGTGGTCGGCGACATTCCGCTGCTCGGCAACCTGTTCCGCTACCGCACCAACGATCGCACCAAGACCGACCTCATGGTGTTCCTGCATCCGCGCATCCTGCGCGACGAAGCCACCGAGGCCGCCGTGTCGAGCGAGAAGTACAACTTCATGCGCACCGAGCAGCTGCAGATGCGCGAGGAGAGCTGGCCGATCACGCCGAGCGAGCAGCGCCCGCTGCTGCCGGAAGTGCACGATTTCCTCGCCAGCCCGACGCTCGACGGCCAGCCGGATCTTTCGCATCCGGAGGCGCGTCGCCAGTGAACGAGGTCGTTCGTCCGCAACGGCCTGGCTTCGGCTATGCGCGCCGGCACGGCGTCGCGCTGACCGACTGGCGCGACGGCCATGCCGAGATCGCGTGCCGGAACGGCGTGCGCGTCGAAATCCTCGCCGAGCTGCGTCGCCATCTCGGCGCGCCGCTGCGCGTGACCGGATTGCCCGCAAGCGATTTCGAGCGCCTCCTGCGCGATCTGTACGAGCAGGGCGACGACGCGCGCGCGATGGTTTCGGATCTCGACGAGCGTCTCGACCTCAAGACGCTCGTCGACGAATTGCCCGAGCCCGAAGACCTGCTCGAGAGCGAAGACGATGCGCCGATCATCCGCCTGATCAACGCGCTGCTGACCGAAGCGGTGAAGGAAGGCGCATCCGACATTCACATCGAGCCGTACGAAAACCGCCTTGTCGTGCGCTTCCGCATCGACGGCGTGCTGCGCGAAGTGCTCGCGCCGCAAAAGGCGATCGCGAACGCGGTCGTCTCGCGCATTAAGGTCATGGCCAAGCTCGACATCGCCGAAAAGCGCCTGCCGCAGGACGGCCGCATCGGGCTTCGCGTGGCCGGGCGTCCGGTCGACGTGCGCGTCTCGACGATTCCGGCCGGTCGCGGCGAGCGCGTCGTGCTGCGCCTTCTGGACAAGCAGGCCGGCAAGCTCGACCTGAAGCAGCTCGGCATGGACGATGCGACGCGCGCGCGGCTCGAGGACATGATCGCGCGGCCGCACGGGATTCTGCTTGTCACAGGGCCCACGGGTTCGGGCAAGACGACGACGCTGTACGGCGCGCTGCTCAAGCTCAACGACTCGTCGCGCAACATCATGACGGTCGAGGATCCGATCGAGTACTACATCGACGGCGTCGGCCAGACCCAGGTCAATACGCGCGTCGACATGACGTTCGCGCGCGGCCTGCGCGCGATCCTGCGTCAGGATCCGGACGTCGTGATGGTCGGCGAGATCCGCGATCTGGAAACGGCCGAGATCGCGGTGCAGGCTTCGCTGACCGGTCACCTGGTCCTGTCGACGCTGCATACGAATTCCGCGGTCGGCGCGGTCACGCGCCTGCGCGACATGGGCGTGGAGCCATTCCTCTTGTCGTCCTCGCTGATCGGCGTGCTCGCGCAACGGCTCGTGCGCGTGCTGGATCCCGCGGCGCGCCAGAGCTACGGCGCGACGGCATCCGAGCTTGCCGCCTTCGGCAAACCCGCCGACACGCGCGCGACGCTGTATCGTCCGCCGGCGGATCTCAGCGGACGCCACCTCGGCTACAAGGGCCGCACCGGCATCTACGAGCTCGTCGCCGTCGACGACGCGATGCGCCGGCTCATCCACGAAGGCGCTTCGGAAGCCGATCTCGAGCGGTACGCGCGCTCGCGATCGCCATCGATCCTCGAGGACGGTTGGCGCAAGTGCGCGGCGGGCGTAACGTCGACCGAAGAAGTGTTGCGCGTCACCCGCGAGGACTAGCGCAACGCGGCTTCCGCTCTGTTCGCGGAGCGCCGCAGGGCTTGCGGCGGACGGCTGGTTGTCATACATTTATGACGACAGTGGAGAGAGCCGCAATGTCTTCCACCGAAATCCGGATCAACGCCCGCCTCGTCGGCGAGGACGCGCGCCGCTTCCGCGAGCTGCAGAAGCGCGAAGGCTTGTCGGCGTCCGACCTCTTGCGCGAGGCGCTGCGCGAGTATCACGAGGCACATGGGAAGCCGCGCAGGGATCCGGCGGCTCTGCTGCAGGCGTCGGGGTTCCTTGGCGGCGGCGAAGGGCCGGCGGATCTCTCGACGCGCTACAAGGACTACCTGTCGGAGTCGCTGGAGCAGAAGTTGCCGCTGCGCGTGCAGGAGCCGCGTGCGCGTGGTTATCGCCGATAGCGGCTTCTGGATCGCGCTCGGCAACCGTGGCGATCGTCACCACACGGCTGCGCGCAGCGCGCTCGATCGGTGGAGAAAGGAAGGTTTCGTGAGCACCTGGCCCGTGCTGACGGAAGTCACCCACCTCCTGACCGTGCGCGTGGGCGTCGCGCAGGCCGTCGCGTTCGTCGACAGCGTCGCGCAGGGCGCCTGCGAGATACCGGACCCGCCGCCCGACGCACTGTCTCGCGCCCACGTGCTGATGAGCCGCTATCGCGACCTGCCGATGGACCTTGCCGACGCTTCGCTGGTCATTCTCGCCGAGGAGCTCGGCGAAGGCCGCATTCTGTCGACGGATCAGCGCGACTTCGAAGGCTATCGCTGGAAGAATACGAGGCCGTTCACGAACGTTCTGCTCTGACCGATGCCCGCCTTCGCCTACCAGGCACTCGACTCGACCGGCAAGACGCAGCGTGGCGTACTGCAGGGCGATACCGCGCGCGCTGTGCGCGGGTCGCTGCGCGAGCGCGGGCTCAATCCGCTGTCCGTCGAGGAAGTGCGCGAGGGCGCCGCAAGGCAGACCGGAGTCTTCGCGCGGCGCGGGATCGGCGGTGCGCAGCTGGCGCTCCTGACGCGCCAGCTCGCGACGCTGGTCGGCGCGGGCCTGCCGATCGACGAGGCGCTCGGCGCGCTGTCCGAGCAGGCCGAGAACGAGCGCCAGCGCGGCATCACGGTCGCGCTGCGCGCGCGCGTGATGGAGGGCGCGAGCCTCGCCCAGGCCATGGGCGAATTTCCCGAAAGCTTTCCCGAGATCTTTCGCGCGACCGTCGGCGCCGGCGAACAGTCCGGTCAGCTCGACACGGTGCTCGAGAAACTCGCCGACTACGCCGAGGCGCGCGATGCGCTGAAGCAGAAGATCCTTGCCGCGCTGACGTATCCGGTGCTGCTGGCAGTGGTCGCCTGTGCCGTCGTCGCCGGACTTCTGACCTGGGTCGTGCCGCAGATCGTCGGCGTATTCGAGAACCTGCATCAGACATTGCCGCTCGCGACGCGCGCGCTGATGGCGCTGTCGGCGTTTCTGCGCAGCTGGGGCTGGTTCGTGCTGATCCTCTTGATCGTCGCGGCGATCGGCGCGCGCATCGCGCTGCGCCGTGGAACGCTGCGTCTGCGCTGGCACGCATTTCTGCTGCGCGTGCCGCTGATCGGGCGTCTCACGCGCGCCGCGAACACGGCGCGCGCGATGCGCACGCTGGCGTTGCTTTCCGAAAGCGCGGTGCCGCTGCTCGATGCGCTCGGCATCGCCGCGCAGGTGGTGCCGAACCTGCCGATGCGCGAGGCGATGCGGCGCGCTGCATTCAAGGTCCGCGAGGGAACCGCGTTCTCGCGCGCGCTCGGCGAGAGCGGCCTATTCCCGCCGGTCGCTCTGCGGCTGATCGCGAGCGGCGAGCGCTCGGGCGAGCTGCCGCGCATGCTCGGCGAGGCCGCCACGCAGCAGCAGCGCGAGCTGGACCGCTGGCTCGGCGCGCTGACCGCGGTGCTCGGTCCGGCCGTGATCCTGCTCGTCGGCGCGATGGTCCTCTTCATCGTGCTGGCGATCCTGCTGCCGATCTTCAACTTGAACCAGATGGTGAAGTGACTGCCATCACGCTGGCGCAGGTCAGAATCCAGCCATCATCCGGAGTCCGCCAAGCAGACGCTGGATCCCGGCCTTCGCCGGGATGACGATCTTGTAAGCTTCGTCCGTTCCTGTTTTCAGTTCTCCGTCCGGCATGATCACTTTCGACAAAGTCAGCAAGCGCTACGGCCCCA
>DAISJF010000155.1:0-5392 GCA_036821625.1 Rhodanobacteraceae bacterium | reverse complement strand
TCGCGCACGTCGATGAAACCGCGCGCGCCGAGCACGAGCGCGGCGAGCGCACCGATCGCGACCGGCAGCTCGGACCCGCGACCGACCGGCAGCAGCACGATCACCGCAAGCACGATGACGAGCGGCCACAATGCGGCGCGGGACGAAGCTGGAATCACGAACGCTCCGATCGACAGGACGAGCGGGACCGGCGCGATCCGGATCGCACCGACGGCAAGGTCGCGATTCTAGGACGAACGCCGGCGATGCGCCGAACGCCGCCGTGTCAGCTCGATGCCAGCTCGTCGTACAGCGCCAGCGTCGCGCGCTGCATGTCGGCGAGGCGGTAACGCTGCAGCGGCGCGATGGCCGGCGCACGGTGCAGCAGCTCGGCGGCGCGCTCGACGAGGCGCTTGCGGTCGCCCGGAGCCACGCGGCCGACCGGATAGAGATCCGCGAGCAGCTCGCCGACGCCGCCGTGGTCGTAGCCGAGCACCGGGCGGCACAGCGACAGCGCCTCGATCACGGTGCGACCGAAGGATTCCGGCTCGTGCGACAGCTGCAGCACCAGCGCCGAGATCGCATAGACGTCGCGCACGTCGTCACGCGGCGCGCTGATGGCGAGCCGGTCCGCAACGCCGCGCGTCTTGGCAAGCTCCTGCAGCTCGGCGATGTAGCTCTCGCGACCGGCCTGATGTGCGCCGAGCAGGAGCAGCGCGACCGCGATGCCGCGCGCCTTGAGGTCGGCGACCAGCTCGATCGCATCCGCATGGCCCTTCGAGCGGCTGCCGCGACCGGGCAGCGTCAGCAGCGGCACGTCGGCGAGCTGCGGGAACTCCGCGAAAAACCATTCGCGCCACGAGTCGCCCGGCTGGTAACCATACGGGAACTCGTCGGTGTCGACGCCGCGCGGGATCACGATCAGGCGCGCCGGATCCGTGCGCGGGTAGTTGTGCAAGAGGTGATCGCGTACGGTGTTCGACACGCAGATCACGCGCTCGCCGCGCGTCATGATACCGCTGTACCAGTTCGGTGTGTTCAAGCCGTGTGCGGTTGTGACGAAATGCGGCCGCGGCGTCATGCCGCGGAGCGCGAACCAGGCAAGCCACGCCGGCACGCGCGAGCGCGCGTGCACGATGTCCGCGCGTTCGCGTTTGATCAACGCGCGCAGCGCACCGACATGGCGCAGCGTGCCGAGCGACTTGGCCGCGACCGGAAGCTCGACATGCTCGCTGCCTTCGGCGACGAGCGGCGCAACCAGGCGACCGCCGCTGGAGACGACGATCGAGCGATGGCCCGCGGCGACCAGCGCACGCGCGATTTCCAGAGCAGAGCGCTCCGCCCCGCCCGATTCGAGCGCCGGAACGAGCTGTATGACGGTCAGTCGACGCGCGGCCATTCAGTCGACGAGCACGTAGTCGGCGCCGCAATACGGGCACTTCGCGCGCCCGCCGTCGTCGGCGATCGGCAGATACACCTTCGGATGCGAGTTCCAAAGCGACATTCCGGGCATCGGACAGGACAAAGGCAGGTCCTCGCGCGTCACCTCGTAGCGATTTTCGGCATTGGCGGGGATCAGGTTCTCCGCCGCGGGGTTCGGACGCGACATCAGCCGGCTCCGGATAAAGGTTCGCAAGTTTACCAGCAGGAGCCGTGCCAACCGGACGGCCGCGCTGTTCAGCAGGCCCGGCCGATGGATCCCCGCCCATCGACCCATTCGACGAAGGCCTTTCGGCCTAGAATGCGCCCCGACGCCGGACCACGGCGATCATCCTGGAAATATTGCTGCTGGGAAACTGCGGGAGGAGCAATGGATTTCAACAAATTGATAGCCCGAGTCAAGGCCATCCTGACCACGCCGAAAACCGAATGGCCGATCATCGCGGCCGAGCCGACGACGGTCGCCGACCTCTACAAGAACTACATCATCTGGCTCGCGGCGATACCGGTCGTCTGCAAATTCATCAAGGGCAGCTTCATCGGCTACGGCGCGTTCGGCATTTCCTATCACACGCCGATCGGCGCCGGCATCACCGGCATGGTGATCGGCTACGCGCTGACGCTCGCGCTGGTCTACGTCGTTGCGCTGATCGTCGATGCGCTCGCGCCGACGTTCTCGGGCCAGAAGAGCCAGGTGCAGGCGCTCAAGGTCGTCGCGTATTCGTGGACCGCGAGCTGGATCGGCGGCGTCGGCGCGCTGGTGCCGTGGCTCGGCGTCCTGATCATTCTCGCGGCACTGGTCTACGGCATCTACCTGCTCTATCTCGGGCTCCCGCCGACGATGAAGAGCCCGCCCGAGAAGGCCGGCGGCTATACCGCGGTCACGATCATCATCGCCATCGTGCTGAGCTGGATCATTGCGCTCGTCGTCGCCGGCGTCGTCGGCACCGGAGCGCTGATGGGTGCCGTGGGTGCGAATGGTCTCGGTGCGCTCGGCGGAAGCGGCGGCGGCGAAGTCACGATCGACAAGGACTCGACGCTCGGCAAGCTCGACGCGTGGAGCAAGAAGATGGAAGCCGCGGGCAAGAAAATGGAAGCGGCGCAGAAGTCCGGCGACTCGAAAGCCCAGGGCGAGGCGATCGGCCAGATCGTCGGCGCGGCGCTCAGCGGCGGCGATCAGGTCGAGGCGCTCGCACCCGAGGTGCTGAAGCCTTTCGTTCCGGACACGCTGGGGGGGCTCAAGCGCACCGACTTCTCGGCCGAGCGCAATGGCGCGATGGGCATGCAGGTTTCCGAAGCGCACGCGACCTATTCCGACGGCGCAAACCGCTCCCTGCACCTGGAAGTCACGGACACGGGCTCGGCCAAGGGCCTCGTGTCACTCGCCGGCTGGGCAGCGGTCGAGAACAGCAAGGAGACCGACCACGGCTACGAGAAGACGTACAAGCAGGACGGTCGCCTCGTGCACGAACAGTGGGACAGCAGCACGAAGTACGGCGAATACGGCATCGTGCTCGGCGATCGCTTCGCGGTGAAGGTGTCGGGCAATGCCGACAGCATCGATCAGCTCAAGGCCGCTGTCGCGAGCATCAATCTTTCCGGCCTCGAGGCGCTCAAGGATCTCGGCGTCAAGAAAGGCTGAGAGTCAAATCGCGCATCAACGCGGCCCTCGCTCTCCACGAGGGCCGCGTCGTGATCACTTCGTCGCCGGTTTCTGCGCTGCGGCAAACGCCTTGGCCTCGACGGCCTCGACCACGACGTGGATCCTGACCTCGTCCGCGGCCATCGGCAGGTACGTCGTGATGCCGAAGTCCGACCGCTTCAGCGTCGCCGTCGCATCGAAGCCCGCGGCCGGGCCTTTGCGCAACGGATGATCGCCGACCTTCACGACTTTCACGTCGAGCGTGACGGGCCTGGTAACGCCATGCACCGTGAGATCGCCGGTGACCGAGAGCCGGTCGGGCGTCGCGCCCTTCTCGACCTTCGTGCTCTTGAACGTTGCCGTCGGAAATTTTTCCGCGTCGAAGTAATCGGACGAGACGAGCCGTTCGTCGAGCTTCTTGATATTGCTGTCGACGCTGGCGATCGCGATCGTCGCGCTGACGGACGACTTCGTCGGATCGGCCGCGTCGAATTCGAGCGTGCCCTCGATCTTGCCGAACTGGCCGGTAAGGTTCGTGAATCCGTAGTGGTTCCAGATGAACTGCACCTGGGTGTGGTTCGGATCGAGCGTGTATGTGGTTGCGAAGGCCGGAGCGCAGCCGAACAGCAGCGCGACCGCGAGAATGGAACGACGAAACATCTCAAGTCCTCATTTGTGGTGGAGAGGAGAAACGGCAATTGGAATGGATCGCGAAAATGCAACGTGATCCCATGCAACGCGATCCTACAGGGAAGGCCACACGCCCATTGTTTCTTGGCGGGAACAGAGCGTCCGCACGCCCGGCGCCGCTCCGCAATGGATGTCGAACGGTGCGCGAGGGTTCCCGTTCCTGCGAACAACGGGATTTGCGGGCCCGGCGCGCGCGATTGCAAAGCCCCGGAACGGGTGCGTTAGGCTACCCGTCATGAGTGATGCGCACCGGTCCTGCTGGGCCATCAGCGACGGCGCCGCCGGCAACGAGCGCCAGGCGACGGCGCTTGCGGACGCGCTCGGCGGGCCGGTGCGCGTCGTGCGTATTCGTCTGCGTCAGCCATGGGACGCGTTCGCGCCGCGCCTCGCGCTCGGTGCGCAGGCCGCAGTTCGCGACACGGACGGAAATCCTCTTGTTCCGCCATGGCCCGACATCGCAATCGGCTGCGGCCGACGCGCGGCGCTGGTCACGCGTGCGATGCGCGAATGGAGCACCGGGCGGACGTTCACGGTGCAGATTCTCGATCCGCGCATCGCGACGCATGCATTCGATGTCGTGATCGCGCCTCAGCACGACAGCACCGCCGGCGACAACGTGATCCGCAGCATCGGCGCGTTGAATCCGGTCGACGGCGAGTGGCTGGCCGCAGGGCGTCGCGCGTTCGCGCGTTTCGGCGAGCTCGCTGCGCCGCGCACGGCCGTGCTGATCGGCGCGACCAATCGCGCACAGCGGCTCGATACCGCGTACTTCGATGCGCTGCTCGATCGGCTCGCTGCGTGGCACGCGCTCGACGGCGGGAGCTATCTCGTCAGTGTGTCGCGCCGCACGCCACCGGACACGGTTGCGCATTTGCGCCGTGCGTTCGCAGGATTTCCCGGTGTGTTCTGGGCGGGCCCCGACGACGGTGCGAATCCGTATGCCGGCCTGCTCGCCTGGGCCGACCGCATCGTCGTCACACCCGATTCGGTCAACATGATCTCGGAAGCGTGTGCGACCGGAAAGCCGGTCTACACGTTCGCGCCGAGGCCGATCGGAGGCAGGCTCGCCGCATTCCATCGCGAGCTTCGCGCGAGCGGGCACTTGCGCGCGCTCGATGACTCAATGCACAAGCCCCAGCCGCCGCCGCTCGCAGAAACGCGCGAGATCGCGGAGCTTGTTCGCGCGCGCTGGCGCGCGCGTCGCGCCTCCGCTGCCTTCGCAGGCACGGGCGGGCCGGGATAGCGCCGCCCGCTCGCAGGATCAAGCGCCGACGAAAGCCCTGCGCGAAACGATCTGATGTCTTGCGCTGGCGGTCAGGTCCAGCTCGCCGGCGCCTCTTGACTCATTGGCAGATCGGAATCGGATCGCTCCCGTCGAAGCCGTCACGCAGCAGGATTTCGCCGATCGGCAGGACTTCGAACATCACATCCTCGCTGGCGCCGGCGCCGCCGGGCACGTTCGTCGTCGCGGTCAGCGTCGCCGAATACGGCGATTGCAGCACATCGTTCGCCTGCAACGTCCCCGTCAACAGCGAGCCCGTGATCGACAGCGACGGCGGCACATTCGTCGCGCTGTAGCTCAGCGACTGGCCTGCCGGCGGAGTGAACAACAACGAGAGATCCAGACTGACCGTGTCACCG
>DAISJF010000154.1:0-5403 GCA_036821625.1 Rhodanobacteraceae bacterium | reverse complement strand
GCGAGCCGGCGCTCGGAGCGGAATGGCGAGATGAACGCGGTGATCACGATCAGGCCGGCATCGACCATGAGTTTGGCGACTTCGCCGACGCGGCGGATGTTCTCGACGCGATCGGCGGCCGTGAAGCCGAGATCGCGGTTGAGCCCGTGGCGCACGTTGTCGCCGTCGAGCAGGTACGTGCGCACGCCGAGCGCGTGCAGCTTGCGCTCGACGACGTTCGCGATCGTCGACTTGCCGCTGCCGGAAAGACCGGTCATCCACAGCACGCACGGACGATGTCCGTTCTGGCGCGCGCGCGCGTCCTTGTCGATCTCGGTCGCCTGCCAGTGGATGTTCTGCGAGCGGCGCAGCGCGAAGTGCAGCATGCCGGCGCCGACGGTCTGGTTGTTGAAGCGGTCGATGACGATGAAGCTGCCCATGTCGCGGTTGTCGGCATAGGCGTCGAACGCGACGGAACGGTCGAGCGTGAGATTGCAGACACCGATCTCGTTGAGGTGCAGCGTCTTCGCGGCGAGATGCTCGAGGCTGTTCACGTCGACGACGTATTTCGGCTGGCCCAGCGAAGCGCCGAGCGTCGTCGCGCCGAGCTTCACGAGATAAGGCCGGCCCGGCAGCATCGCGTCCTCGCTCATCCAGACGATGCTTGCCTCGAACTGGTCGGCGAGGCCGGCCGGATCGTCGGCTGCGCAGATCACGTCGCCGCGGCTGATGTCGATTTCGTCCGCGAGCGTCAGCGTCACCGACTGGCCGGTGACGGCTTCATCGAGATCGCCGTCGAAGGTGACGATGCGCGCGACCTTCGACTGCTTGCCCGAAGGCAGCAGGCGCACGGCATCGCCGCGGCGCACGCTGCCGCCGAGGATGCGTCCGGAGAATCCGCGAAATTCCTGGTTCGGCCTGTTCACCCACTGCACCGGCATGCGCAGTGCGGTCATTCCGGTCGGCGGCGCGATCTCGATGTTTTCGAGCAGCTCCATCAGGCTCGGACCTTCGTACCACGGCGTCTTCGCGCTGCGCGCGGTCATGTTGTCACCGCGCAGCGCCGACAGCGGGATGCTGACGATCTCGTCGAAGTCGAGCTTCGCCGCGAACTCGCGGTAGTCGCGGTCGATCAGATTGAACACTTCGCGCGAATAGCCGACCAGGTCGAGCTTGTTGATCGCGAGCACGACGCGCTTGATGCCGAGCAGTGAAACGAGATAGCTGTGCCGGCGCGTCTGCGTCAGCACGCCCTTGCGCGCGTCGATCAGGATCACGGCGAGCTCGGCGGTCGACGCGCCGGTGACCATGTTGCGCGTGTACTGCTCGTGGCCGGGCGTGTCGGCGACGATGAACTTGCGCTTCTCGGTCGCGAAGAAGCGGTAGGCCACATCGATCGTGATGCCTTGCTCGCGCTCGGCGGAAAGGCCGTCGACGAGCAGCGCGAAGTCGAGCTCGTCGCCCTGCGTGCCGAATTTCTTCGAGTCGGCGCCGAGCGCGCTCAACTGATCGTCGAGCAGCGATTTGGATTCGTAGAGGAGACGCCCGAGCAGCGTCGACTTGCCGTCGTCGACGCTGCCGCAGGTGATGAAGCGCAGCAGGTCTTCTTGCCGGGTTGCCGGCAAGGCATGCGCTTTGGTGGCCAGGGCGATTTCGGCGCTCATGGCGGAAGCGCAAAAGACGGTAGCCGGGAACCGGTAGCCGGTAGCCGAAGATCAAGAGCGCGCGCTTTCCGGCTCCCGGCTTCCGGCTCCCGGCTCCCGTCTCTTGCTTCCACGCTCCACATCAGAAATACCCCTCCTTCTTCTTCTTCTCCATCGACGCGCTCGAATCGTGGTCGATCACGCGACCCTGCCGTTCCGTCGTGCGCGCCAGCATCATCTCGCGGATGATCGCGGGCAGCGTGTCGGCGTCGGATTCGATCGCGCCGGTCAGCGGATAGCAGCCGAGCGTGCGGAAGCGCACGCGGCGCAGGGTCGGTTTTTCTCCGTCGCGAAGCGGCATGCGCGCATCGTCGACCATGATCAGCGCACCGTCGCGCTCGACCACGGGACGCTCGGCGGCGAAGTAGAGCGGCACGATCGGAACGTTCTCGCGCTCGATGTACTGCCAGACATCGAGCTCGGTCCAGTTCGACAGCGGAAACACGCGGATGCTCTCGCCGCGGTTCTTGCGCGCGTTGTAGAGCCGCCACAGCTCCGGACGCTGGTTTTTCGGGTCCCAGTGATGCTGTGCGGTGCGGAACGAGAAGACGCGCTCCTTGGCGCGCGATTTCTCCTCGTCGCGGCGCGCGCCGCCGAAGGCGAGGTCGAAGCCGAAGGCGTCGAGTGCCTGCTTGAGCCCCTGCGTCTTCCAGACATCCGTGTGCAGCGAGGAGCCGTGCGTGAACGGATTGATGCCGAGCCGCTCCGCTTCCGGGTTGCGGTGCACGAGGAGCTGCACGCCCGCTTCCGCGGCGATGCGGTCACGAAACTCGTACATCGCCGCGAACTTCCAGGTCGTGTCGACATGCAGCAGCGGGAACGGCGGCCGCGAAGGAAAGAATGCCTTGCGCGCGAGGTGCAGCATCACCGAGCTGTCCTTGCCGATCGAATACAGCATGACCGGATGCTCGGCCTCGGCGACCGCCTCGCGGAGAATGTCGATGCTTTCCGCCTCGAGGCGCTGAAGATGCGTCAGGTTGGCCATCGTGCTCGTTCTGTCCGTTTGCGCCCGGCGGCGTCGCGAATTGGTGCAGATCCTGATCTTCGAGGAACGACGGACTGGCTGCTGCACCGCCACGCTGTTAACCTGCGCGCCCGATGCATCATCCGACTTCCCAGACAGCGTCCATGCGGGCGCGTCCGCAAGCATACCGTACGCTCCGGCCGTGAGTTCGAACCGCCAATCCGAACACGATTCGATCCGGGCGGTGCTGTGGCGGGGCGATCACCTGCGCCTGCTCGACCAGCGCCGGCTGCCGTTCGAGGAAACCTATCTCGATTGCCGAAGCGCCGCCGAGGTGGCCGCCGCGATCCGCGATCTTGCCGTGCGCGGCGCGCCGGCGATCGGCATCGCCGCTGCATGGGGCGTCGTGCTGGCGGCGCGGCAGGACGCAGGGTCTCTCGACGCGGCGTTTGCGCTGCTGCGCCAGGCGCGGCCGACCGCGGTCAATCTCATGTGGGCGCTCGATCGCATGGCCGGCGCGCGCGCGGGCGGCGTCGATGCGCTCGCGCGCGAGGCGCGCGCAATACAGGAAGAAGACCTTGCCGCGAATCGCCGCATGGGCGAGCTCGGCGCCAATCGGCTCGGCCACGACGTGGGCGTGCTGACCCACTGCAACACCGGCTCGCTGGCGACGGCGGGTTACGGCACCGCGCTCGGCGTGATACGCGCCGGAGTCAGCGAAGGGCGCATCGCGCGCGTATTCGCCGGCGAAACCCGCCCGTGGCTGCAGGGCGCGCGCCTGACCATGTGGGAGCTGCAGCGCGACGGCATTCCGGCACAGCTGATCGCCGACTCGGCGGCGGCGCACCTGATGAAATCCGGCGAGGTGCAGTGGGTCGTCGTCGGCGCCGATCGCATCGCCGCGAACGGCGACACGGCCAACAAGATCGGCACGTACCAGCTCGCGATCGCGGCGCGGCATCACGGCATCCGCTTCATGGTCGTCGCACCGTCCTCCACCATCGACATGGCGACGCCGGACGGCGCGGCGATCGAGATCGAGCTGCGCGCGCCGGAAGAGATGCTTGCCTTTGCCGGCACGCCGACGGTCGTCGCCGGCGCGAAGGCCTGGAATCCGGTCTTCGATGTGACACCCGCCGCGCTGATCGACGTGATCGTGACCGAGCGCGGCGTGGTCGAGAAGCCCGACGCCGCGCGCATGAAAGCGCTTTTCGGCGCCGGTCTGCGCGCTCCGACCGCGGCGGCCCGCTGAAACCAACGAGACCGAGGCAGCATCGCGCATGGCATTACGCAAGGAAATCCTGCTGTTCGCGATCAGCGGCGTGATCGGCTTCGTCGTCGATGCGGCGATCGTTCAATTCCTGGTGCGCGAATGGGCCGTCAATCCGTACGAGGCGCGCCTGTTCTCGTTCCTCTGTGCCGCGACGACGACCTGGGCGTTCAACCGCAAGCTCACGTTTGCCGGCAAGAGCGGCGGCGGCAGCCGGCGCCGGCAGCTCGTGCGCTACATCGTCGCGATGGCCGGCGGATTCGCGTTCAACTACGGCGCGTACGCGGCATGCGTCGCGACGTTTCCGCTCGTTCGCGAGTGGCCGGCGATCGGCGTCGCGGCCGGTTCGATCGCCGGCGCCGTGGTCAATTTCCTGACCTCGAAATACTGGATTTTTCGCCCCCCGCGAGGACAGTCCGCGACGCCCTGAGCCCGTCGCTTGCCGAGGCCTTTGGCCGACCCCGTAAAGCGTCGCTAAGTCCCCTAGAAATCAGGGAAATTCGGCCACTTTTCCGGGCCGGATATGGTATGATTTGGCGTTCCCCTCGCGGGTCCGAAACGGCCGCTCCGAGCCGTGGCGGAACGCGCCCCGAAACGAGCGTTTTTCCAGGAAGAAAAGGCTGATGGCTGAGCTGGCCAAAGAAGTCATTCGCGTCAATATCGAGGACGAAGTCCGGCAGAGTTATCTCGACTATGCGATGAGCGTGATCGTCGGGCGTGCGCTGCCCGACGTGCGCGACGGGCTCAAGCCCGTGCATCGCCGCGTGCTGTTCGGCATGCAGGAAGCCAACAACGTCTGGAACCGACCGTACGTCAAGTGCGCGCGCATCGTCGGCGAGGTGATGGGCAAGTACCATCCGCACGGCGACTCGTCGATCTACGACACGCTCGTGCGCATGGCGCAGGACTTCTCGCTGCGCTATCCGCTGATCGACGGGCAGGGCAACTTCGGCTCGATCGACGGCGACAACGCGGCGGCGATGCGCTACACCGAGTGCCGCCTCGAGCGACTTTCCTCGGAGCTGCTTGCCGATCTCGACAAGGAAACGGTCGATTTCGTGCCGAACTACGACGAGAAGGAGCGCGAACCGTCGGTGTTGCCGACGCGGATTCCGAACCTGCTCGTCAACGGTTCGGCCGGCATCGCGGTCGGCATGGCGACGAATGTGCCGCCGCACAATCTCGGCGAGATCGTCGGCGCCTGCATCGCGCTGATCGACGATCCGCACCTGGGCTTCGATCAGCTGCTGCATCTCGTGCCCGGTCCGGATTTTCCGACCGCCGGCATCATCAACGGCTCGGCCGGAATCGTCGAAGCGTACAAGACCGGGCGCGGCCGCATCCTCGTCCGCGCCAAGACCACGATCGAGAGCGATGAGAACGGCCGCGAGACGATCGTCGTCACCGAGATCCCCTATCAGGTCAACAAGGCGCGGCTGATCGAGAAGATCGCCGACCTGGTGCACGAGAAGAAGATCGAGGGCATC
>DAISJF010000153.1:0-5432 GCA_036821625.1 Rhodanobacteraceae bacterium | reverse complement strand
CGCGACGCGACCGCGCTGATGGCGGCCGGCAAGGCCGACAGGCAGGCCGCGATGTGGAAGATCGCGCTGCCGATCCAGCCCGAGAACCCCGAGGTCAAGCCGTTCAATTCGCTCGGCCGCGTGACATACGCGGACTTCTTCGCGATGTTCGAGCCGCCGTTCGCATACGGCGGCCCGTGGGATCGCAAGCAGGACGAGGAGCACGCACGCGTGATCGTGCTGACCAAGGCCACCAACGAGAAACTCTTCGGAGGGCAGGACAGCGTCGGCAAGACGGTGCGCATGAACGGGATCGACTACACGGTCCTCGGCGTGCTCGGCAACTGGAAGCTGCGCGCGCGCTACTACGACCTGACCAATGGTGCGTTCGCCGATCCCGAGGAATTCTTCATCCCGTTCACGACCGCGATCGATCTCAAGCAGCGCGGCAGCGGCAACAACAGCTGCTGGAAATCCTCGGGCGACGGCTGGGACGCGTACCTCGAATCCGACTGCGTCTGGATGCAGATGTGGGTCGAGCTGGACAGCCCCGCGCGGCTTGCCGAGTACAAGTCGTTCCTCGACAACTACGTGAACGAGCAGAAGAAGCTCGGCCGCTTCCCGCGTCCGCTCAACAACCGCCTGCTCGACGTCAACGAGTGGATGAAGGATCAGAAAGTCGTCTCGCGCGACGTCGAAGTGCAGACCGGCCTCGGCTTCGCGTTCCTGGCGGTGTGCCTGGTCAACACGATCGGCCTCCTGCTCGCCAAGTTCACGCGCAAGTCCGGCGAGATCGGCCTGCGCCGCGCGCTCGGCGCGAGCCGGCGCCAGGTGTTCACGCAGTTCCTCGTCGAGTCGGGCGTGGTCGGGCTCTCCGGCGGCGTCGTCGGTCTCCTGCTGACCGGGCTCGGCCTGCTCGCGGTGCGCGCGCTGTACAGCTCGTACAAGAGCGTCGCCTCGCTCGACGTGTCGATGGTGATGGTGACGATCGCGCTGGCGGTGATTTCGGCGGTGCTGGCCGGGTTGTATCCGACCTGGCGCGCATGCCGCGTGCAGCCGGCGGCGCAGTTGAAGGTGTGAGCGGTGAATGGTGAACGGTGAGCGGAAAAAGCCGCTCGGTCCGCTCACCGCTCACCGCTGACCGCTCACTCTGAAAAAGTCTATCTCCGAGGTTCCCATGGAAATCCGCCCCATTCTCTCCGCCCTGATGCGCAGCAAGGTCGCGATGATCCTGATCGGCCTGCAGGTCGCGCTGACGCTCGCGATCGTCTGCAACGCGCTCTTCATCATCGGCCAGCGCCTGGACCACATGGCGCGACCGAGCGGCATGAACGAGCAGGACACGTTCTGGTTCGGCAGCAACGGCTTCGGCCAGGGCTACAACGCGAAGGTCGTGCAGAAGGCCGATCTCGCGCTGCTGCGCCAGCTGCCCGGCGTCGCCGATGCGGCGCCGACCAACTCGGTGCCGATGAGCGACGGCGGCTGGAGCACCGGCCTCAGCCTCGTGCCGCGCCAGAAGACCTCGACCGCGCAGAGCGCGATATATCTCGTCGACGATCACGCGATGGATACGTTCGGCACCAAGCTCGTCGCCGGCCGCAACTTCAAGCCCGAGGAGATCGAGTCGCTCGACTTCGGCGACCGCCTGCTGCCGAAGGTCGCGATCGTGTCGAAGGAGCTCGCGCAGAAGCTCTTTCCGGACCAGGATCCCATCGGCAAGCAGGTCTACTTCGACCAGGATCCGCCGACGACCACGATCATCGGCGTCGTCGAGCGCCTGCAGCAGCCGTGGATGTCGAGCGACACGGTCGAGTATTCGAGCTTTGTCCCCGTATTCATGCCCTACGGCAACTCGACGCGCTACATCGTGCGCGCCGAGCCGGGCAAGCGCGACGAGCTGATGAAGACGGTCGAGCAGAAGCTCGCCGAAGCGAACCCGAGCCGGATCATCGGCAAGATGCATGCGATCAGCGACGTGCGCAGCGATGCCTACGCGGAGGACCGCGCGATGGCGATCATCCTCGGCGTCGTGATCTTCTGCCTGCTCACGATCACCGCGCTCGGCATCGTCGGCATGGCCAGCTTCTGGGTCGCGCAGCGCACCAAGCAGATCGGCACGCGCCGTGCGCTCGGCGCGACCCGCTTCGACATCCTGCGCTACTTCCAGACCGAGAACTTCATCATCACGACGCTCGGCCTCATCGGCGGCGGCATCCTCGCCTACGCGTTCAGCCTGTACCTCATGAGGACCTACCAGGCGCCGCGACTGCCTTGGTACTACGTGCCGGTCGGTTTTCTCTGCTTGTGGCTGCTCGGCCAGCTTGCGGTGTTCGGGCCTGCGCTTCGCGCCTCGCGCGTGCCGCCGGCGGTGGCCACGAGGAGTGTGTAGGGGGACGGAGGCGGGAGACGGGAGACCGGAGACGGGGACAGATCCCACCTCCCGCCTCCGACCTCCCCATTCCCCTAAACTCCACGCAACCTTTCCGCCCATGGCTGCATCCAAGCTGCCATGCGCGGGCCGCTACGAACCGACGACAAGCCCATGCGCACGGTCCTGGTGATCGACGACAACCACGCGGTCGGTACCGCGCTCGAGCTCGTGTTCGGGCTGCGCGAGATCCGCACGCGCGTCGCGCATGCGCCGGCCGAGGGTCTGGCGACGCTCGCGCGCGAAGACATCGACCTCGTCGTGCAGGACATGAATTTCACGACCGACACGACGTCCGGCCAGGAAGGCGTGAAGCTGTTCCGCGCGATCCGCGAGCAGCATCCGGATCTGCCGATCGTGCTGCTGACCGCGTGGACGCATCTCGAGACCGCGGTCGAGCTGGTCAAGGCCGGCGCGGCCGACTATCTCGCCAAGCCGTGGGACGACCACAAGCTCCTCGCGACGGTCGAGAATCTGCTCGAGCTTTCCGAAGCGACGCGCGAAGTCGCGCGCCTGCGCGAGGAGCGCCGGCGCCGCCGCAGCGCGCTCGATGCAAAATACGATTTGCGCGGGCTCGTGTTCGCGTCGACGGCGACCGAGCGCGTCGTCGAGCTCGCCTGCCAGGTCGCGCGCGCGGACATTCCCGTGCTCATCATGGGTCCGAATGGCGCGGGCAAGGAACGCATCGCCGAGATCGTGCAGGCGAACTCGTCGGTCAAGGACGGGCCGTTCATCACGATCAACTGCGGCGCACTGCCGTCCGAGCTGATCGAGGCGGAGCTGTTTGGCGCTGAGCCCGGCGCGTACACGGGCGCGCCGAACCGCGCGCGCGAAGGCCGCTTCGAGATCGCCAACGGCGGCACGCTGTTCCTCGACGAGATCGGCAACCTGCCCCTCGCCGGCCAGGGAAAGCTCCTGCGCGTGCTCGAAAGCGGGCAGTTCGAGCGCCTGGGTTCGAGCAAGACGCGCACGACGAAGGTGCGCGTGATCAGCGCGACGAATGCCGACGTCGCCGCGCTGATCCGCGAAGGCAGGTTCCGCGAGGATCTCTACTACCGTCTCAATGTGATCGAGCTGCGCCTGCCGCCGCTTGCGGAGCGGCGCGACGACATCATTCCGCTCGCCGAGCACTTCCTCGACGGCAAGGCGACGCTCGACGAAGGCGCGCGCTCGGCGCTGGCCGCGCACACGTGGCCCGGCAACGTGCGCGAGCTCAAGAATGCGATCCAGCGCGCCGCGCTGCTGTGCAAGGACAGCCTCATCACCGCCGAGGACCTCGGCCTCGCGGCGGTCCGCAACGGCAATGGCCGCGCCGCGCCGGCCGCCGAGCCCGATCGCGAGATGATCGAAACCGCGCTCGCCAATGCGCGCGGCGTGATCAGCCAGGCGGCCGCCGAGCTCGGGCTGTCGCGCCAGGCGTTGTATCGGCGCATGGACAAGCTCGGAATCTCGGCGGGCTGAGCCGAGGCACAGCCGAATTGCGATGACGCCGAGGGTACCGTCATTCCGGCGGGGCCGGGATCCCGTTTCCGAATCCGATCGAGAGCTCGACCTCGGCCATCGCCGCGATGACGATCTTGTAATCTTGTCGCAGTCCCGCTCTCCCGATGCCTCGCCGACTGCGCCGATGCGCCTCGTGTCGCTCGAAGGAAAACTCGCCGCTGCGCTCGCCGCGGTCCTTGTCGCGGCGGCCGCGCTGGCTGCCGGCGCGACCTACTGGCTCAAGTCGCCGTGGTACGGCGCGGCGGCCGCCGTGCTCGTGCTGACGATTCCGGCCATCGTGTTCGCGCGCGCGTTGGCGCAGCCCGTCGCGACGCTGATCCGCGCGCTGTCGGGCAGCGTCGTCGCATTCCGCGACGGCGACTTCAGCTTCTCGATCGGCTCGCGGCGCGGCGACGAGGTCGGCGAGCTCGTGACCGCACACAACGAGCTCGGTCGCGTATTGCGCGAGGAGCGCCAGCACCTGTTCCAGCGCGAGCTCCTGCTCGATACCGTCGTGCAGAACACGCCGACCGCGCTGGCGCTGGTCGAGGAGGGCGGCCACGTCGTCTACGCGAACATCGCGGCGCGGCAGCTGCTCAACGGCGGCCGGTCGCTCAACGGCGAGGTGTTCGACGAGATCATCGCCGCCGCGCCGGAGCCGCTCGCGCGCGCGATCGCGAGCGGCGGCGACGGCCTTTTCAGCGTCACGCTCGATCACGAGGAAGAAACGTTCCACCTCTCGCAGCGCGCGTTCAAGCTGCAGGGCAAGCCGCACCGGCTCTATCAGCTGAAGCGACTCACCCGGGAGCTCGCGCGTCAGGAGGTCGCGACCTGGAAGAAAGTGATCCGCGTGATCAGCCACGAGCTGAACAACTCGCTGGGTCCGATCCGCTCCCTGTCGCATTCCGGTCGCGAGTTCGCGCGCAAGGGCGACACGGCGCGGCTCGGCACGGTGTTCGAGACGATCGAGGAGCGCACGCACCACCTGGAGAGCTTCACGCAAGGCTACGCGCGCTTCGCGAAGCTGCCGCAGCCGCGGCCGGAGCCTGTCGACTGGCAGCCGCTGCTCGACGCGGTCGGCCACAACTATGCGTTCCGTCTGATCGGCGCGGCGCCGGCGAGTCCCGGCTGGTTCGATCGCGCGCAGGTCGAGCAGGTGCTGATCAATCTCCTGAAGAACGCGCACGAATCCGGCAGTGCGGTCGACGCGGTCGAGCTCGGCGTCAGCACGCGAGGCCGCGATTTGCGCATCGAGGTGCGCGACCGCGGCAGCGGCATGAGCGAGGCCGTGCTCGCGAGCGCTTTGCTGCCGTTCTATTCGACCAAGCGCAGCGGCTCCGGCCTCGGGCTCGCGCTCGCGCGCGAGATCGCCGAGGCGCACGGCGGACGCGTGCAGCTGGCGAATCGGCCGGATGGCGGGTTGTCGGTGACGCTGGTCCTGCCGCAGCCGGCGCACGACCAAGAGACGTCCGCGGGGAGCCGGTAGACAGGAGCGCGAAGCCGCGCTGCTCCCGGGCCGAACGGCATACGGCTCCCGACGCCG
>DAISJF010000152.1:0-5438 GCA_036821625.1 Rhodanobacteraceae bacterium | reverse complement strand
ACGGATCGCGCTCGGCTTCGCGGGGCTCGGCGCCGCGGCCGCGTGCGCCGCCGAAGACGGCCTGATGCGCGACGTCACGTTCGACGACTACTCGGCCGCCGCGCGCAGCGCCGAGCTCGCGCGACGCCTGTTCACGCCGCTCACGTACCTGCGGGTCGCGCCGCATCTCGGCGAGGCACGAGCGCAGCCGCTCGATCTCGCCAACGAGCGCTTCGTCGTCTATGTGCCCGAAGGCGCGCCGCCGCCGCGCGGTTACGGCCTGCTCGTCTTCATCCCGCCGTGGCCCGAGGCGTCGCTGCCGAAGGACTGGCCGCCGGTGCTCGACCGCCACGGCGTGATCTTCGTGAGCGCAGCGAACTCCGGCAACGATGCCGGCCTCCTCGATCGCCGCATTCCGCTCGCGCTGCTCGGCTACGAGAACATCCGGCGGCGCTATCCGCTCGACGCCGATCGCCTGTACGTCGGCGGCCTGTCCGGCGGATCGCGCGTTGCGCTGCGCGTCGCGCTCGCGTACCCGGATCTCTTCCGCGGCGCGCTGCTGAATGCCGGAAGCGATCCGATCGGCGACAACGGCGTGCCGCTGCCGCCGGCCGAACTGTTCCGCCGTTTTCAGGCTTCGACACGCATCGTGTACCTGACCGGCGAGCGCGACGAGATCAACGTCCACAACGATCTCGTCAGCGAGAAATCACTGCGTGCCTGGTGCGCGTTCGACCTGCATGCGCTGACGATGCCGCGACGCGCGCACGAAACCGCGAATGCGGCGGGCCTCGAACGCGCGCTCAAGGAGCTCGAAAAGCCCCGATCGACCGACGCCGAGAAGCTCGCGACCTGCCGCGCGGACGTCGACCGCAAGCTCGCCGCCGATGTCGCGGAAGCGAGCTCCGCGCTCGCTCGCGGCGAGCGCAAGCGCGCGGTCGCGAAAGTCAACGCGATCGACCAGCGCTACGGCGGGCTCGCCGCGAAGGCGGTCGCGGACCTCGAAAGCCGGATCGGCGCACAGGACTGAACGCAGCGCCGCGAGCGCGTGCGACGCCCGGAAGGCGGCGTCGCACGCTCTGGCGCTGGGTCCGCTCGCTCCGCCGCAGCATGCGGAACGCTCATGACCCTCGCCACATCCGATCCGGATGAAGCACCGCTAGCGTGCGGGCTGCCAGAGGCCTTGGGAGGGCCGTCATGCGCCTGATCGCCGCATCCATTCGCAACCCGATCGCGGTGGCCGTCACGGTCGCTCTGATCTGCCTGTTCGGCGCGATGAGCCTGATGAAGCTGCCGCTGCAGCTCTTCCCGGACATCGACCGCCCGAACATCACGATCTTCACCGGCTGGCGCGCCTCGTCGCCCGAGGAAGCCGAGGCGCAGCTGCTCGAGCCCGAGGAACAGGTTCTGCAGGGCCTCGCCGGCGTCGAGGAGATCGAAGGCAACGCGAACTCCGGCGGCAGCTTCATCAATCTCACGTTCTCCATCGGCACCGACATGAAGGCGGCGCTGGTCGACGTGATCGGCCGCATGAACCGCATCCGCCCGCTGCCGCAGGACGCGGACCGCCCGGTCATCCAGATCGGCGGCGGCGGCAACGATTCGAACGACTCGCTGTCGTGGTTCTTCGTGCAACTCTTGCCCGGCACGAAGGGACCGATCGAGAACTACCGCCGCTTCATCGAGGACGTCATCAAGCCGCGCATCGAATCGGTGCCCGGCGTCGCCTCGGTCAACGTCAACGCCGGTCCGCCCGACGACGTGCGCATCACGGTCGATCTCGCCAAGGCCGCGGCGATGGGCATCGGCATTCCGGACATCGCGAACCGCGCAACCGATCCGATCGACGTGTCCGGCGGACAGGTCGAGATCGGCCGGCGCCAGTACGCGCTGCGCTTCACCGGACGCTACAAGCCCGAGGACCTCGGCGAGCTCGTGCTCGCCTGGCGCGATGGCCGCCCGGTCAAGCTCGGCGACGTCGCGAAGGTCGAGCTGAAGCCGCCCGAGCAGCAGTTCTTCGTCTACCAGAACGGCAATCCCGCGATCGGCCTGCAGGTGCTGCGCGCGCCGGGCGCGAACGTGCTCGGCACGCTCGAGCAGGTCAAGAAAGTCGTCGACGAATTGCGCCAGGGGCAGCTCAAGTCGCGCGGGCTCGGCATCGAGCAGAGCTTCGACTCCGCGCTGTTCATCCACCGTGCGGTGAATCTCTTGACCGAGAATCTCGTGGTCGGCGCGCTGCTGGCGCTGTTCTGCGTCTGGTGGTTCATGCGCGACTGGCGCGCGACGCTCCTGATCGCGAGCGCGATTCCGGTATGTCTGCTTGCGACGTTCGGCGCGCTCGATCTCACCGGCCGAAGCCTCAACGTGATCTCGCTGGCGGGGCTCGCGTTCGCGGTCGGCATGGTCGTCGAAGGCGCGATCGTGGTGTCCGGCAACATCATCCGGCTCAAGGAAGCCGGCATGACACCGCTCGAAGCCGCGCGCGAAGGCACGCAGCAGGTCGTGCCGGCGCTGGTCGCCTCGACGATCACGACGATCGCGGTGTTCCTGCCCGTGCTGTTCCTGCGTGACGTCGAAGGCCAGATCTTCGCCGACCTTGCGCTGACGATCTCGATCGCGGTCGCGCTGTCGATCGTCGTCGCGATCACGGTGCTTCCGGCAGCGGCTGGCGGGTGGCTGAAGGCGAAGAAACTCAAGTCCGGCTATGGCGACGGCTGGCCGGCGCTGACTGAACGCATCCTGCGCTGGACCGACTCGCGACCGAAGCAGATCGGCTGGGTGCTCGGCCTGCTGGTGCTGCCGCTGATCCTGTCCTGGTACTTCCTGCCCAAGCTCGACTACCTGCCGCCGGTGAAACGCGCGGCGATCGACGCATTCTTCAGCTTCCCGCCCGGCATGAGCCCGGAAAAGGTCAACGACGAGATCGGCAACAAGCTGATCGCGCGCCTCGAGCCCTACATGAAGGGCGAGAAGCAGCCCGCGCTCAAGAACTACTACATCTGGCTGTGGCCCGGCGGCGGCACGATCGGCGCGCGCGTCATCGACGAGAAGCGCATCGGCGATCTCGAAAAGCTGATGCGCGACGAAATCGTCGTCGGCTTCCCGGACACGCGCGCGTTCGCGAGCGAAGGCGAGCTGTTCGGCGGCGTCGGCGGGTCGGCGCGCTCGGTCGCGATACATCTGCAGAGCGACGATGCGGACACATTGAACAAGGTCGCCGAGGAAGGCCGCAAGCTGCTCGAAGCGAAGTTCCCCGGCGCGAACGTGCAGGCGAACCCGAACACGGACCAGACCACGCTCGAGCTGCACGCGGTGCCGAACGATCGCCGCATGGCGGAGGCCGGCTGGGACCGCAATTCGCTCGGCACGATCGTGCGCGCGCTCGGCGACGGCGCGTGGCTCGGCGAATACTTCGACGGACAGACGCGCCTGCCGATCATCCTGCGCGCGGACCGCCGCGAAACGCCCGAAGAGCTGGCCGAAGCCCCGCTGGTCACGCCGAGCGGCCAGGTCATTCCGCTCGGCGACGTGATCACGCTCGAGACGGCGCTCGGTCCGAACCAGATCCGGCGCCTCGATCATCGCCGCACGGTGACTCTGACGATGGATCCGCCGCAGACGCTTTCGCTCGAGGACGCGCTGAAGACGATCCAGAACGACATCGTGCCCGCGCTGAAGTCGAAGCTCCCGCCCGACGCGAACATCCGCCTCGCCGGCAGCGCCGATCGCCTGCAGGCGACGGTCGCGACGATGGCGAAGAACTTCATCCTCGCGCTCGTCGTGCTGTACATGCTGATGGCGGCGATGTTCCGCTCGTTGCGTGACGCGCTCGTCGTCGTGCTGACGGTGCCGGTCGCGCTGGTCGGCGGCGTGCTCGGTTTGCGCGTGCTCGGCCTCGTCGCGTTCCAGCCGCTCGATCTTCTGACCATGATCGGGTTCATCATGATGGTCGGTGTGATCGTCAATCACTCGATCCTGCTCGTCGATCGCACGCGCGATGCGCAGAACCACGGCCATTCGCTGGAGGAATCGATCCGGCTCGCGCTGAACCAGCGTTTGCGCGCGATCCTCGCCTCGACCCTGACCGGCGCGCTCGGCGCGCTGCCGATGGCGGTAAACCCCGGGCCCGGCAGCGTCATCTATCGAGGGCTGGCCGCGGTCAACGTCGGCGGCGTGGTCGTCGCGATGGTGTTCTCGCTGCTGCTGCTGCCGAGCCTGATGCGCCTGACGACGCCGCGCCGCGAGCAGAAGGCGCTGCCGATCGGGCCGAGCGAACAAGAAGTGGCGATCGGGCGAGCCGCCTGATCGCCGAGAAATGGAGGTTCCATGCACCTGAAGCCCGTGACGCGCCCGACATCGCCGTTCGCTCCCGCCTGCGCTCTTGCGCTGATCGTCTTCAGCGGAGTCGCGTTCGCACAGGCACAGGCGCCCGCGCCGCCCGCGACCGTGGTCGAGGTGGCCAAGGCCGACATCGCGCGCATCGCTCCGCGCCACTGGGCGCCCGGCAGTGTGGTCAGCCGCGACGACGCCAAGCTCGCGACGAGCGCGGCGGGGCGCCTCGAGCACGTCGCCGAGGTCGGCACGCGCCTGAAGGCCGGCGAGCGCGTCGCCAAGCTCGAGGACGAGGCGATTCGCCTGCGCCTCGAGGATGCGAAGACCGAAGTCGCGCGCATCAAGGCGCAGCGCGAACTCGCCGATCGCACGCGCGAGCGGCTGGAAAAACTCGCCAGCAGCAACAGCATCGCGGCGAATCAGCTCGACGAAGCGCGCGCGCAGGTCCTGCAGCTGACCGCGCAGCTGCGTCAGGTCGAAGTCCGCGTGCGCTCGGCCGAATACGATCTCGAACAGACCGAGCTGCGCGCGCCGTTTCCCGGCGTCGTCACCGAGCGCCTGGCCACGCGCGGCGAATACGTCGCGACCGGCGCCGCGATCGCGCATCTCGTCGACACGACGAATCTCGAGGCGCGCGTGCAGGCGCCGCTCGCGCTCGCCGCGCTCGTGAAGCCCGACATGAAGCTGGCGGCGCGCATGGGCGATCGCCAGTTCAAGGCGACCGTGCGTGCCGTCGTGCCGGTCGGCGAGGAGCGCTCGCGGCAGTTCGAGCTGCGTCTCGCGCTCAGCGACGCCCCGCCGATGGTCGGCAGCGCGATCGAAGTCGCTTTGCCGGAACGCGAAGTCGCGCAGACGCTCGCGGTGCCGCGCGACGCGCTGGTCGTGCGCGAAGACGGCAGCTACGTCATGCGCATCAAGACCGACAACACCGCGGAGCGCGTCGAGGTCAAGGCCGGCGCCAGCGACGGCGAGTTGACGGCCGTGACCGGAGAGCTCGCCGCCGGCGACGTCGTCGTCGTGCGCGGCGCGGAGCGCCTGACCGCGGGGCAGAAGGTTCGCGTCGCCGAGCGCGCTGCCGTCGCGGCGACGGGTCCGGCCTCGCCACGCTCCAGCTAGTCAGCGACTAA
>DAISJF010000151.1:0-5445 GCA_036821625.1 Rhodanobacteraceae bacterium | reverse complement strand
GATGCACCACCACCTCGATGCGCTCCGGCGCGGCGTCGAACAGGTGGTGCGCCTCGATCACCTCGAGGCCCTTGTTCATCAGCGTGGCCGAATCGACCGAGATCTTGCGGCCCATGCGCCAGTTCGGATGCGCGCAGGCCATCGCGGGCGTGACGGCGCCGAGCTCGGCGCGCGTGCGTCCACGAAACGGTCCGCCCGAAGCCGTCAGCAGGATTCGCCGCACGCCGGCACCGTCGAGGCCGGATCTTTTGGTGGGCAGGCACTGGAATACCGCGTTGTGCTCGGAATCGATCGGCAGGAGCTCGCCGCCGCCGGCGTCGAGCGCGGCACGCAGCAACGGTCCCGCCATCACGACCGCTTCCTTGTTCGCGAGCAGAAGCCGCTTGCCCGCGCGCGCCGCCGCGAGCGTCGATTCGAGTCCGGCGGCGCCGACGATGGCCGCGATCACGGTATCGCAAAGCGGGTCCGACGCCGCCTCGATCAGCGCGGCCGGCCCGGCCGCGACGCGCGTTGCGACCCGCGCGGCGCGCAGGCGTTCGCGCAGCTCGTTTTCGAACCTGGCGTCGGCGATCACGGCGAGGTCCGGCGCGAAGCGCCGGCACAGCGCCGACAGCGCTTCGACGTTGCGGTGCGCGGCGAGCACACCGGCGCGAAAGCGGTCCGGGTGGCGTGCGATGACGTCGAGCGCGCTGGCGCCGATCGAGCCGGTCGCGCCGAGCACTGCGATCGTGTTCATGATCCGAAGGCGAGGTCGAGCAGCGCCTTGCCGAGTGCGAATACCGGAATCGCAGCGAACATGCCATCCAGCCGGTCGAACATGCCGCCGTGGCCGGGAAAGAGCGTGCCCGAGTCCTTCACGCCGGCCTGGCGCTTGATCAGGCTCTCGAACAGATCGCCGACGATCGAGGCGACCACCGTCACCAGCGCCAGCGCGATCAATGCGATCAGCGCCAGCCCGCGCACGTGCAGCAGCCAACCTCCCACCGCGGAAAGCACGGCGCCGCTGGCAAGCGCGCCATAGACGCCGGCGACCGTCTTGTTCGGGCTGATCTGCGGGCACAGCTTGGTCTTGCCGTAGCGACTGCCGGTGAAATACGCGGCGGTATCGGCGACCGAGACCAGCATCATCGCGAGCAGCGCCCAGGCCGGCCCGCTGCGCGGGTCCGAATGCAGCTTCGTGAGCGCGACCCACGCCGGCAGCGTCGCGAAGAGTCCGGCAACGAGCTTGATCGCCGCGTTCTCGCGCGTCGGCGCGGCGCCGAACGAAAAATTCCGGAGCCACACGAAGGAGACGATCCACCATACGACGCCGGCGACGATCAGATACCAGATCAGCGGCTCATCGCGCGCCAGCCACAGTGCAACCAGCGCGAGCATGACGATGGCGACGACTCCGGACCGCACCGGCCGCGACGTGAACCCGGCCATGCGCGTCCATTCCCACAACGCAACGAGTACGGTGAGGCTCGTGAACACGGCCAGCGCCATCGTCGGCAGCAGCAGGACGACGGCTATGCCGATGGGCGCGAGAACGAGGCCGGTGATCGTGCGCTGCTTCAGCATCGGTCAGCTCGCCGCCCGTATCTGTGCGGAGATCAAGCCATACCGACGCTCGCGCCGCGCGTACTCGGCGAGTGCGCCGGCCAGCACTTCCGCGTCGACGTCGGGCCAGAGTGCCTCGGTGAAGTAGAGCTCGGCGTACGCAACCTGCCACAGCAGGAAGTTGCTGATGCGCTGCTCGCCGCCGGTGCGGATGAAAAGGTCGACCGGCGGCAGATCGGCCAGGCAGAAGAACGGCGCCAGCGTCCGCTCGGAAATGTCCTCGACACGCAGGCGTCCCGCGCTGACCTCGGCCGCGGCACGGCGCGCCGCTTCGGCGATGTCCCAGCGGCCGCCGTAGTTGACCGCGACGTTGAGCGCAAGCGCGCCGTTCGCGGCCGTCTTCTGCATCGCGCGCAGCATCCGCTCGCGCAGCTCGGGCTGGAACGCGGTCAGATCGCCGACGAAGGCGATGCGGACGCCGTTCTCGTGCAGCTCGTCGACCTCGCGGTCGAGCGCCTTCAGGAAAAGCTGCATCAGCGCGCCGACTTCGCTCTGCGGTCGATTCCAGTTTTCGCTCGAGAATGCGAACAGCGTCAGCGCCTCGACGCCGCGGCGCAGGCAGAACTCGATCGCCGCGCGCACGGCCTTCTGTCCTTCCCGATGCCCGAAGCTGCGCGGACGCCGACGCCGCTCGGCCCAGCGCCCGTTGCCGTCCATGACGATCGCGATGTGGCGCGGCACGCGCGCTGGCGGAGCGGTCGGTTCGTTCACGCGCAAGCGGTCGATGACGTCGAGAGACTCTGCAGCCGCTTGCGTTCGCGGCCGCGGCGCCTCACATCGCCATCAGCTCGTCCTCCTTGAGCTTGACCACGCCGTCGACGTCCTTGACGAACTTGTCGGTGAGCTTCTGTATGTCATCCTCGGCGCGACGATCCTCGTCCTCGGTGATCTTCCTTTCCTTGAGCAGCTCCTTGACGTGGTGGATCGCGTCGCGGCGCACGTTGCGCACCGCAATCTTCGCGTTCTCGCCTTCGTGCGCGACGTGCTTGGAGAGCTCCTTGCGCCGCTCTTCGGTCAGCGGCGGCAGGTTGATCCGGATCACGTTGCCGACCGTGGTCGGCGTGAGCCCGAGATCGGAGGCGAGGATCGCCTTCTCGACCGCGCCGACCATGGTCTTCTCGTACGGCGTGATCGTGATCGAGCGCGAATCCGCCACCGCAACGTTGGCGACCTGCATGATCGGCGTGTCGGTGCCGTAATACGGAACCTTGAGCGGCTCGATCAGCGCCGTGCTGGCGCGCCCGGTGCGCAGCCGCTGCAGCTCGTGCCGGAGTGCGTCGACGCTCTTCTGCATGCGCGTCTGAGCATCCTTCTTGATGTCGTTGACGTTCTGCATGGCGAGGCCACCGTATCTGCCTTGCGAGTGGCCGGCGAGTATAGCAGCGCCCGCCGAGCCGCCGGCCCGAGCACGCACGGTTTTCTCGCGAAGACACATCAACGAGGCGCATCGAGAACGCGGCATGTGCCGCGATCGGCACGCGCGAACACTGCCCGCGTTGCGGGCCCGGATCTCGCCGGCACCTCATTTGCGCGCGCGTGCACCCGTCGTGTTGCAGTGCGGCGCCGGCATGGCAGTGGCGCCGGCGCGTCCCCGACTGCCCGCGATCAGCCCTCGCACATACCCGGGTCGAATCCGTCGGCGAAAATGCGGTCCGCGACATTGCCGCCCGTTTCGACCGCGCCGATGTCGGCACGGCCTCCCAGCACGCGCGCATATCCGGCTCCGCGCTGATCGCAGGCGCCCGGACCCGCATTCGTGTTGCCCGCGTCGATCAGCGGGCTGCCCGGTTGCGGCATCTGCGTCGTCGTCGGACCGCCGTTGTTCTGCAGCGGGCCGAGCATCGGTTCTGCGCGCAGCGTGTCGCCCGGCAGTTGCAGATAATGCGTTGCGGTGTAGACGAGATTGTTCGCGCCGAGCACCTGCACGTTGGTCGCGTTCGAACCCATGTCGGACGGCAGATACGAGCCGGAGACGCTGTCGAAGAACTCGTTGTCGCCGACGGCCGTGCTTTGCATCGTGAGCGTCGCACCGGGCCGCACGAACACGCCGGCGCCATACTTCGCGTTCTGCGCATTGCGCTCGACGTTGCCGGACACGGTGCTGTTCGCGAGCGTCGCGGAGTGGCCGATATAGAGACCGCTGCCATAGGTCGATCGCGACGAGTCGTTGTTCGAGATCGTGCTTTCGATGATGAAGAGGTCACCCGAGGCACTGGCCCCGCTGAACGAGGCACCGCCGTCGATGTCGGCCGTGTTCCCGGAGATCGTCGAATGCGACACGGTGACGTCGCCGTCGGCCCAGATGCCGCCGTTCAATCCGTACGAGCCCTGTGAGGATGCGCTGCCGCTGTAGACGCTGCTGTACTTCGCGGTCAGGCCGCCGAACGTCGTGATGTTGCCGCCGCCGGCGCCATAACCCTGGCTCGCGGCCTTGCCGTGGCTTACCGTGCTGTAGACGAGATTGACGCCGGCCGTCGCGAAGATCGCGCCGCCAAACGTCGCGCCGCCGTAGGCCTGGCAGTATTTGACCTGCGAGTGATTGAGGCTGACGACGCCGCGCGAATAGATGCAGCCGCCGGAGGCGAAGTCGCTCGAACCGGCCTCGGTCCGGCCGTTTTCGACCTCGATGTCGGTGAGACTGATGTAGCCGGTGCCGTAGTGCGCGAAAACGCGGCTCTGCAGGCCGGCATCGACGGTCAGATGACCCGATGGCGGACCAACGAGGAGGATGTCGTCGACCGTGGTCGCGATCGCGCCCAGCGCCAGCGTGATCGTGCTGCAGCCGAGCTGGCTCGCATCGACCGTGTCGCCGCTCATCGCCACCGCGAACGCCCAGCGCAACGTGCCGGGACTGCCGTCGTCAGCGCAGCTCGTCACCGGGATCGCGTTCGTCGCGAGATGCGGTTGATGCGGCGCGACGCTCCGGCGCGCCTGGGGCGGCAGACCGCGCGGATGGGCGAAATGATCGATCGCCGCGGCGCGCGCCGACTCCGCCGGCAGGAAAGCGCCGAGCGACAGCGCGAGCGCAAGCGCGGCCTCGAGGCACCGCACGCGGTGCCGAGCGGGTTCAAGCTTGAGCGTGGTCGGCATGTCGGGCTCCGCGAGGGACGGGTTCAACACCCGCTGCGGATGCTTTCCGACAAATGCGCGCACGATTACGGACCTCGGCGCCCGGTGTTGCGCCGGCTCCGCAATCGTTCAGTGCGCGGCGAGCCGCGCGTCGAATTCGCTGGCGATGGGCTTCGCGATGGCTGCGAGCGCGGTCCGGATCTCCGCGGCAAGCGCCGCGGCCTCGTCCCGACGGCCCAGTGCGCGCAGCGCCTCGACACGCACGACGTCTGCTTCGAGCACACGCGGATCATCCCTGCGGAACGGCGGATTGCGTACCGCATGCGCCTCGCGCGACAGCGACTCGGCCTGCACGGCATCGCCCGCGGCCAGCGCCGCGCGCGCGCTCGCCACCAGCGGCGTGCCGAGCTGCAGATTGCCGGCCGGCTCGATCTTGCGCATCGCCGCGAGCGATTCCGCAGCGAGCGTCGCAGCCGCCGCCGCATCGCCGCCTTCGAGCTCGGCGAGCGCGAGCTGCGCCTGGACCGTCGCGCGAATCACGGTCGGCTGTGCGGGCAGCGCTGCCAAGGCCGCCCGCAAGGAAGCTTTCGCTTCGTCGTTGCGCCGCGCCATGCGCAAGAGATTGCCGAGATTGCCGCGTGTGCGGTTGAGCCAGCCTGACGTCGGCGGCTCATGTTCCTGCTCCAGCGCAAGCTCGCGCCGGAACGCTTCTTCGGCCTCGGCGTAGCGTCCCTGCCATTGCAGTGCGGTGCCGAGCGAGCGCAGCGAATCGGT
>DAISJF010000150.1:0-5466 GCA_036821625.1 Rhodanobacteraceae bacterium | reverse complement strand
TCCTGGTCCTGTTCGTGCCGCTCGTGCGGGATCTCTCGGTGTTCGATCCCTGGTGGCTGCCGGGTCAGCTGGGCGTCGAGCTGTTCTTCGTGCTCAGCGGATTCCTGATCGGCGGGATCCTCGCCACCGAGGCCGAGCGCGGCGATCTCGACGTGCGCCAGTTCTGGATCCGGCGCTGGCTGCGCACGCTGCCGAACTACTACCTGTTCCTGGTGCTGAACCTCGTGCTCGAGCGCTACGCGACCGGCGCGTGGCCGCACGCGTGGCGCTACGTATTCTTCTGGCAGAACCTCGCTTGGCCGAATCCGCCCTTCTATCCGGAATCGTGGAGCCTCGCGATCGAGGAAATCTTCTATCTCGTTGCGCCGCTGCTGATCTTGCTGGCGCGCGGGCGGCTGGGGCGCTGGATGCGGCCGGTGCCGCTGATCGTGCTCGGCATCCTCGCGTTCACCGCGGTGCGCGTGTTCTACGTGCTGCACGGCAATCCGGACTGGGACGCCGGCGTTCGCAAGGTCACGCTGGTCCGGCTCGACGCGATCGCCTATGGCGTGCTCGCGATCGTGATCGTGCGGCGCTTTCCGATGAGCCTGCGCACGACGGCGATCGTCGCCGGCATCGGCCTCGCCGGCACGGTGTTCTGCGTGTGGGCCTGTCTCGCGTTGCCGCGCGACACGAGCTTCTTCGCGCGCACGTTCCTGTTCAATCTGATCCCGCTGAGCTTCGCCGCATTCCTGCCCATCGCGGCGCGCTGGAAAGAGAGCGGACTGCCGCAATTCGCCGAGCTCTCGGTGCGCAAGCTCGCGCTGTGGTCGTACGCGCTGTACGTATCGCATCTCGGTCTGTTGCGCGTGCTGCTCGGACCGTTTGGCTGGAAAGGCTCGACGCCGCTCGCATGCACGGCACAGTCGATCGCGTTCGCCGCGATGGCGATCGTGCTCGCCGCACTGGTGTACAGGGTCTACGAAGGTCCGCTGCTGCGGCTGCGCGACGCGATTGCGCCGAAGACCGCGCCCGCGGTGGCATGACCGGTCAACCGCGCTTCGAGCTCAGGACGGCGTATTCGAAGGCGGGCCCGTAATCGCCGCGGTCGTGTCGCCCTTGCGCCGGATCTGCGTGATCTGCTCGCCGTGGACGAGGAAGTAGACGTTCTCGGCGATGTTCGTCGCGTGATCGCCGATGCGCTCGAGGTTCTTCGCCATGAACAGGAGATGCGTGCACGGCGTGATGTTGCGCGGGTCTTCCATCATGTAGGTCAGAAGCTCGCGGAACAGGCCCGTGTACTGCTCGTCGAGCTCCTCGTCCCGGGCCCAGGCCGCGAGCGCGCGGTCCGCGTCGTTGTCGTGATAGGCAGCCAGCACGTCGCGCACGAGCCCTTCGGCGAGGCGGGCGAGCCTCGGCAATGCGTAGGTGAGTTGCACGGGCGCGGACTGGTTGAGCACGACAGAACGCTTGGCGACGTTGGCTGCGTAGTCGCCGATCCGCTCGATATCGGCGGCGATGCGCAGCGCGGCGAGGATCTCGCGAAGATCGCGCGCCATCGGCTGGCGCAACGCGAGCAGGCGCACGACATCGTGGCTGACTTCATGCTCGAGCGCGTCGATCGCGCTGTCGCTCTGCGAGACCTTCATGGCGGTCTCGCTGTCGCGCTCCATGACTGCCTCGATCGCGGCGTCGAGCTGCGCGAGCGCGATCTCGCCCATGCGCTGGATCTCGCCGGTCAGGCGCTTGAGCTCCTCGTCGTAGCTTTTGACGATGTGCTCGCTGGTTGTGGGGCTTGCGTTCATTCCGTCAGTGCCTCTGTCTGTTCGCCTCTCCCGCGAGCGGGAGAGGCCGCCCGAAGGGCGGGTGAGGGTTCTCTCGAGTGGAGCGTTTCGCTCCGGCTGGCCTCACCCCAGCCCTCTCCCGCGAGCGGGAGAGGGGGAAACGCGCGCTGGCGCGCAGGACCGGTCAGCCGAACCTTCCGGTAATGTAATCCTCGGTCTGCTTCTTCGTCGGCTTCGTGAAGAGAATCTCGGTCACGCCGAATTCGATCAGCTCGCCGAGATACATGAATGCGGTGAAGTCCGAGCAGCGCGCGGCCTGCTGCATGTTATGCGTCACGATCGCGATCGTGTAGCGATCCTTGAGCTCGGCAACGAGCTGCTCGATCTTGCCGGTTGCGATCGGATCGAGCGCCGAGGTCGGCTCGTCGAGCAGGATCACCTCGGGCTTCAGTGCGACCGCGCGCGCGATGCACAGGCGCTGCTGCTGGCCGCCGGAGAGCCCGAGCGCGCTCTGCTTGAGCTTGTCCTTCGCCTCGTCCCACAGCGCGGCCTGGCGCAGCGCTTCCTCGACGCGGTTGTCCATGTCCGCGCGCGAAAGCTTCTCGTAGTGGCGGATGCCGTAGGCGATGTTGTCGTAGATCGACATCGGAAACGGCACCGGCTTTTGGAACACCATGCCGACCTTCGAGCGCAGGCGGTTCAGTGGGTACTTGGCGTCGAGGATGTTCTCGCCGTCGAGCAGCACTTCGCCCTTCGCCTCGAGCTTCGGATAGATCGAGTAGATGCGGTTGAAGACGCGCAGCAGCGTCGACTTGCCGCAGCCGGATGGCCCGATCAGCGCAGTGACGCGCTTCTCGGCGATGTCGAGGCTGACGTTCTTCAGCGCCTGGAAGCCGTTGTAGAAGAAGTCGAGCCTGCGCGCGGCCATCTTCGGCGGCTCGGCGTTGACCCGTGCGGCCGCGACTGCCGAGGAGGGCGCCGGCGTCGATAGTGCGAGCTGTGCTTCAGTCATTGGACACCTTGTTGCGCAAGAGGATCGCGCGCGAAAGCACGCTGAGCAGCAGTACGAACACGGTCACGACGAACGCACCCGCCCAGGCGAGCGAATGCCACGATTCATACGGGCTCATCGCGTACTGGAAGATCACGACCGGCACGCTCGCCATCGGCGCGTTGAGATCGTGCGTCCAGTACTGGTTGTTGAGCGCGGTGAACAGCAGCGGCGCCGTCTCGCCGCTGATGCGCGCCAGCGCCAGCAGGATGCCGGTCATGATGCCTGGGAGCGCGGAGCGGTACAGCACCTGCATCGTGACCTTCCACTGCGGCACGCCGAGCGACAGCGCGGCCTCGCGCATCTGGCTCGGCACGAGCTGCAGCATCTCGTCGGTCGTGCGCACGACGACGGGCAGCACGATCAGCGCCAGCGCGAGCGCACCGGCGTAGCCGGAGAAATGGCCGGTCTGACGCACCACGAGCGTGTACACGAAAAGCCCGAGCACGATCGACGGCGCCGAGAGAAGAATGTCGTTGACGAAGCGGATCGCTTCGCCGATCGCCTTCTTCCTGGCGAATTCGGCGAGATAGGTGCCGGCCGCGATGCCGATCGGCGTGCCGATCAGGATCGCGCCGAGGCTCATGATGAGGCTGCCGAACAACGCGTTCGCGATGCCGCCGTCGGAACCGGGCGGTGGCGTCATCTGGTAGAACAGCGCCGGCTTCATCGCGGCGAGACCGGTCTTGAACGTCGTCCACAGGATCCAGACCAGCCAGAACAGTCCGAACGCGGCGCATGCGCCCGAGGCAAGCAGATTCCACGCGTTGATGAGGCGCCGCCGGCGATAAAGGCGCTCGGAAACCTTGCTCATTTCGCGCCCTCCTGCTTCGACAGGCGATTCAGCATCAGCTTCGCGAACGTGAGCACGATGAACGTGACGACGAACAGCAGGAAGCCGAGCGCGATCAGCGACGAACGGTAGATGTCGGAATCGGCTTCGGTGAATTCGTTCGCGATCGTCGCCGCGATCGAGTTGCCCGGCTCGAGCAGCGAAGCCGAGAGCCGATGCGCATTGCCGAGCACGAACGTGACCGCCATCGTCTCGCCGAGCGCGCGGCCGAGCCCGAGAAAGATGCCGCCGATGACGGCCGAGCGCGTGTACGGCAGCACGATGTCCCAGACCACTTCCCAGGTCGTCGAGCCGAGCGCGTAGGCCGATTCCTTGAGTCGCGTCGGCACGGTCAGGAACACCTCGCGCATGACCGACGAGATGAACGGAATCACCATGATCGCGAGCACGATGCCCGCAGTCAGCATGCCGATGCCGAGCGGCGGGCCACGGAAGAGGGCTCCGATCACCGGCCATGTGCCGATGTGGTCGTTGAGCCACGGATTCACGTATTCGCCCATGATCGGCACGAACACGAAGAGGCCCCACATGCCGTAGATGATCGACGGAATGCCGGCGAGCAATTCGATCGCCGCGCCGACCGGCTGACGCATCCAGTTCGGCGCGACTTCGGTCAGGAACAGCGCGATGCCGAAGCTGACCGGCACCGCGATCAGCATCGAGATCAGCGCGGTGACGAGCGTGCCGTAGATCGGCACCAGCGCGCCGAACTTGTGATTGACCGCGTCCCAGTCGGTCGAGAACAGAAAACCGACGCCGAACGTCGAGAACGCTTCGCGCCCGCCCCACAGCATCGACAGGGCGGCGCCCGCCAGCGCGAGCAGTACGAACATGCCTGCCGCGGCGACGATCCAGCGGAACAGCCCGTCTGCGCGCGCGTCGCGCGCATTGCGGCGCTTCGCATCGATGACGGCGGCAGGCAACGCAAGTACTGCGGAATCGGCGGCCATGGCGCTCGTCGTTCGGCTTGGAATCCCCTCTCCCGCGAAGGCGGGAGAGGGCCGGGGTGAAGGCAAGTCAGGTTCGTCCTTGCAAGACAGCCCTCATCCGCCTTCGGCACCTTCTCCCGCACAGCGGGAGAAGGGAAACGCAGGCGGCGATCGGGTGCATCAGAGCTTGATCTCGCTCTGCCAGTAGGTTTCGATCTGGTCCGTGAGGCCCTTCGGCAGCGGCACGTAGTCGAGCTCTTCAGCCTGCTTGCCGCCTTCGGCATAGGCCCACTTGAAGAAATCGAGCGCCGCCTTGGTGCCGACCGTGTCCTTCGGCGTCTTGTAGACGAGGATGAAGTTCGTCGCGGTGATCGGCCAGGAGTTCTCGCCCGGCGCGTTGGTGATCACGAGGAAGAAATCCTTGGCATCCTTCCAGTCCGCGCTGGCAGCGGCGGCCTGGAACGTGTCCGCGCTGGGCTGCACGAACTTGCCGGCCGAATTCTGCATCGCGGCGTAGGACATCTTGTTCTGCAGCGCATACGCGAGCTCGACGTATCCGATCGAACCCTTGATCTGCTTCACGTACGCGGCGACGCCTTCATTGCCCTTGCCGCCGACGCCGACCGGCCACTGCACCGAGGTGCCTTCGCCGACCTTTTCCTTCCAGTCCGGCGAAACCTTCGAGAGGTAGTTGACCCAGTTGAACGTCGTGCCCGAGCCGTCCGAGCGATGCACGACCGTGATGTTCTGGTCCGGGAGCTTGACGTCCGGATTGATCTGCGCGATCGCCTTGTCGTTCCACTTCGTGATCTTGCCGAGATAGATATCGGCGAGGAGCGGGCCCGTGAAGCGGAGTTTGCCCGGCGCGAG
>DAISJF010000149.1:0-5596 GCA_036821625.1 Rhodanobacteraceae bacterium | reverse complement strand
GACGCGCAAGCCCGCCGCGCCGTGGTCGATCGCGAGGCTCCGCGCGAGGAAGTCGTTGCCGAACACGTCCGCGACGCGCTGCGCACGCGCATCGATGTCGTGTGCCGGCTTCAGCACGCGAGTCGGCTTGCCGTTGTGCGCGAGCCGGAACTCGATCGCCGGATGCGCGAGCGCGAGCGTCTTGACGAGCTCGTCGATGTGACCATACTCGGTGCGCTCGGCGCGCAGGAACTTGCGCCGCGCGGGCACGTTGTAGAAGAGATCGCGCACTTCGATTTGCGTGCCGCGCGCGTGCTGCGCCGGCACCGGCGCGCGCGGCTTGCCGCCGTCGACCTCGATGCGCCACGCGTTGTCGGCGTCGGCGAGGCGCGAGGTCAGCGCGAATCGCGACACCGACGCGATCGACGGCAGCGCCTCGCCGCGAAAGCCGAGCGTGCCGACGCGCTCGAGATCCTCGAACGAGGCGATCTTGCTCGTCGCGTGCGCGGCGACCGCGAGCGGGAGGTCGTCGGGCTCGATGCCGCCGCCGTCGTCGCGGACGCGGATCAGCCGCGCGCCGCCGGCTTCGATGTCGATCTCGATGCGTCTGGCGCCGGCGTCGAGGCTGTTCTCGACGAGCTCCTTGACGACGGACGCCGGCCGCTCGATGACCTCGCCGGCGGCGATCTGGTTGACGAGCTCGGGGGACAGCGGGCGGATGCGCGGCATGATCGAACGGCGGAGCAGAGGCGCATCATAGCCGACGGCCAGCGCACAACGCGGCAGCGACGCGTATATCGCCTCTCCCGCTCGCGGGAGAGGCCGCGCCAAAGGCGCGGGTGAGGGAAGCCCTTGGGACGAGGTTCCAAGAGCACCCTCATCCGGCGCTGCGCGCCGACTTCTCCCGCAGGCGGGAGAAGTGAAAACCTGCCTTCGGCCAGTTCTAGCTCGCTCAGCCCGACGGAATCTGCAGCACGTCGCCCGGCCGCACATGGTCGCCGGCAAGCTCGTTCGCTTCGCGCAGCTGTGCGATCGAGAGGCCGTGGTGCGCCGCGATCGTGCGCAGCGATTCGCCCTGCCCGACCACGTAGCGCGAGGTCGCCGACGCGTGCTTCCTCGGCGGCTCGAGGTTCGCCGCGAACCAGCTGCCGGGCGGCGGCGAAGCGCGGAAATAGCCGTTGACGCCGTCGAGGATCGCCGCGGCGAGCTTCTCGCGATGCGTGGGATCCTTGAGCTTGGATTCCTCGGCCGGATTGGAGATGAACGCAGTCTCGACGAGGATCGATGGCACATCCGGCGAGCGCAGCACGACGAAGTTCGCACGCTCGACATAGCCGCGATGCGTCGGCCCGATCCTGCGCAGCGCGGCCAGCACCTGCTCGGCGACCGCGTTGCTCGCACCCATCGTGGCGCCTTGCGAAAGATCGAGCAGCACTGCGGCGAGCGTGTCGTCCTTGTCGTCGAGCGACACGCCACCGACGAGATCAGCGCGGTTCTCGCGATCGGCCAGCCAGCGCGCCGCTTCGTTGGTCGCGCCGCGCGGCGACAGCACCCACACCGAAGAGCCGCGCGCGTCGCTGCTCTTGAACGCATCGGCGTGAATCGACACGAAGAGGTCGGCCTTCTCGTCGCGCGCCTTCGCGTAGCGCTTCTCGAGCGGAATGAAGTAGTCGCCGTCGCGCGTCAGCACCGCGCTCATGCCCGGCGTCTTGTCGATCTGCTTCTTGAGCTGGCGCGCGACCGCGAGCGTGATGTCCTTCTCGCGCGCACCGGTCGAGCCGGTCGCACCGGGATCGTCGCCGCCGTGACCCGCGTCGATCGCAATCACGACATCGCGCGGCTTGCCGGGCACGGCTTCTGCGACGCTCTTCACCGGCTTGGGCTTTTCCGTCGCGGGATAGAGATCGAGCACGAGGCGATAGCCGAACTTGTCCGCCGGCGGCAGCAGGAAACTCTTCGGCCGCACGCCTTCGGCGAGGTCGAACACGATGCGCGCGTCGGAGTTGCCCTGCTTGCCGGCGCGGATGCTCTTGAGCAGGCCTTTGACGCCGGGCGCGCCGAAGCCGTCGCCGAAGCCGCTGTCGTGGATGTCCAGCACGATGCGGTCCGGCTTGGCCAGCTCGAACAGCTTGTAGTCGGCGGGCCCGGAAACGTCGAACACGGCCCGCGTGTACTCGGGACCGGCCCAGATGCGCAGGTTCTCTATTTCAGCGGCGCGCGCGGACCCGAACGCCGCCAGCGACGTGGCGACGCCGCACACGAACGGCCCTGCTAGCCATCGAGCTCCCCGCATGGCCGGTATTCAACCCTAAATGCCTCAGAATTTTCAAGTCTTTTTCCTTTTAAATCCGAAGGCTGCCCGCTATTCATAAAACTGTCCTGAGGATTGGCGGCCGGGCACGCCGCCTAAGGCACCGGCTCCTCGGTTCCCCGAAGCGCTCCGAGAAGCTGGCGGCCCCGCTCGGTTCGCGCCTCGGCCGCCACGTCACGCTGCGCTCCGGCGTGGGCGAAGTGCAGGACGAGGTCCGGTTCGGCCAGCGCGCCGCGCCCGCGCTCGGGCCATTCGACGAGCACGAGAGCGCGAGCCGACCAGAGGTCGGCGAGTCCCAGCCATTCAAGCTCGGCAGCGTGCGCGATGCGGTAGAGGTCGAGGTGGTGCGCCTCGAGCGCGCCCGCACGATACGATTCGAGCAGGCTGTACGTCGGGCTCTTGATGCGCTCGCCGACGCCGAGTGCGTGCAGCAGCGCGCGCGCGAATGTCGTCTTGCCGGCGCCGAGATCGCCTTCGAGATGGATCACGCCGCCGCCGCGCGCAGCGACGGCGAGCCGTTCGGCGAGCGCGCGCAGGCCGGCTTCGTCGACGCGGCCGGCGTTCCAGCGCACGCGATTCATGCAGACGATCCGTTGGCGAGCTCGCGCAGCGGCGCGAACAGATCGCTGGCAATGAGTCCGCGCGGCGCATCGCCCGCGGCGAGATCGCCCGCGCGCGCGTGCAGCGCGACGCCCGTGCATGCCGCGTCCCACGGCGTCAGACCTTGCGCGAGCAACGCGGCGATGACGCCGGTCAGCACATCGCCCATGCCCGCGGTCGCCATGCCCGCGTTGCCCCACGCGCACGCCGCGACGCGCCCGTGCGGGGCAGCGACCAGGCTCCCTGCGCCTTTCAGCACGATCACGGCCGCGTAGCGTTGCGCGAGCGTGCGCACCGCGGCAAAGCGATCCGCCTGCACGGCCGCGGCGTCGCAACCGAGCAGGCGCGCCGCTTCGCCGGGATGCGGCGTCAGCACGGCATTCGGCAGCGCGCGCGGCTCGGCGGCGAGCCGATTCAGCGCATCCGCGTCGACCACGAGCGGCAGCGCGGTCGCCATCGCAGCACGCCACAGCGAGGTGCCCCAGTCGCCGCGACCGAGCCCCGGCCCGAGCGCGACCACGCTGGCGCGCGCCAGCAGGCTGTCGAGCGCAGGCGCATCCTCGACGCCGCGCGCCATCAGTTCCGGCCGGCCCGCGATCAGCGCCGCGACATTCGACTCGCGCGTCGCGACGCTGACGAGCCCCGCGCCGCAGCGCAACGCGGCTTCGCCGGTGAGGCGGATGGCGCCGCCCATGCCGTGATCGCCGCCGATCGCGAGCACGTGTCCAAAATTACCTTTGTTAACATTGCCGCGGCGCGCCGGCAGCGTCTGCTCGATCGCGCCGCCGATCAACGTCGCGTCCGGTTTGATGCCCGCATAGGCCGCGGACGGCACATCGAGCGGCGCGAGCTCGCGCGTGCCGACGCAATCGGCCGCATCGCCGGTGAAGAGGCCGCGCTTCCAGGCGACGAGGCTCACGGTCGCGTGCGCGCGGATCGCCGTGCCGAGGCGCATGCCCGTGTCCGCCGAAAGCCCGGATGGAATGTCGATCGCGAGAATCGGCCGGCCGCTCTCGTTCGCGCGTCCGATCAATGCGGCGACGTCGTTTTCCACTTCGCGCGAGAGTCCCGTGCCGAAGATGCCGTCGACGATCACGTCGGCGGTAGAAAGATCCGGGAGCGGCTGGAACGGTGAAACGCGGCCGCCGGCTTCCATGAACATCGCCCGCGCCCGCGCCGCGTCGTCCTTCGGCGCATTCGACGCTGCGAACGCGACGACGTCGAAGCCGTGCTGCAGAGCGAGCGATCCGACCAGCAGCGCATCGCCGCCGTTGTTGCCCGCGCCCGCGAGCACCGCGATCCGCCGCGCATCCGGCCAGCGCCGGCGCAACGTCGCGAATACCGCATCGGCGGCGCGCCGCATCAGCTCGAAGCCGGCAATGCCGCAGCCGTCGATCGCCGCGTGATCGATGCGCCGGACCTGCGCGGCGGTATACAGCGAAACGGTCAGATCCGGCGGCACCATCGCGTGATTATGGAACAGAAGGCGCGCGCTTCCGCGTCGTCGGCCCAACGGCCGCGCGCGGCGCCCGCCGCGGGACGCGCTATCCTCGCGCGAGAGGCGAATGTCCTTCCCATCTCAATGAGCTCGATCGACTATCAGCGGCTCGCCGACGACATCCGAACCTGGGGCGTCGAGCTCGGTTTCGGCCGCGTCGGCATCGCCGGCGTCGACCTCGACGAGGACGAGGCGCATCTCCTCGGCTGGCTCGACGCCGGCTACCACGGCGAGATGGATTACATGGCCCGGCACGGCACCAAGCGCAGCCGGCCGGATGACCTCGCCCCGGGCACGGTGCGCGTGATCGCGGCGCGCATGGACTATGCGCCGCCCGACATCGACGAGGCCTGGAGCATGCTCGCCGACGACGGCCGCGCGTACGTCTCGCGCTATGCGCTCGGGCGGGACTATCACAAGGTTCTGCGCCATCGCCTGCAGGCGCTCGCCGAGCGCATCGGCCAGGTGACCGGTCCGTTCGGCTACCGCGTGTTCACCGACTCCGCGCCCGTGCTCGAAAAAGCGCTCGCGCGCGATGCGGGACTCGGCTGGATCGGCAAGCACACGCTGCTTCTGTCGCGCGAAGCGGGCTCGTGGTTCTTCCTCGGCGAGATTTACACGGACCTGCCGCTGCCGCTCGATGCGCCCGCGTCTGCGCATTGCGGCACCTGCACGCGCTGCATCGACATCTGCCCGACGCGCGCGATCGTCGCGCCGTATCGGCTCGACGCGCGACGCTGCATTTCGTATCTCACGATCGAGCTGCGCGGCTCGATTCCGGTCGACCTGCGTCCGCTGATCGGCAACCGCGTGTTCGGCTGCGACGATTGCCAGCTCGTCTGTCCGTGGAACAAGTTCGCGATCGCGACGACCGAAAACGACTTCGCACCGCGTCACGGCCTCGACTCGGCACAGCTGGTTGATCTGTTCGCCTGGAGCGAAGCGGAATTCCTCGAGCGCACCGCGGGCATGGCGATACGACGCACCGGCTATGAGGGCTGGCTGCGCAATATCGCGGTTGCACTCGGCAATGCGCGGTTTTCGGAAGCGATCGTGCGTGCTCTGCAGGCGCGTGCGGATGATCCGTCGGCGATCGTGCGCGAGCATGTCGCGTGGGCGCTTGGGGAGCAGGCGCGCCGGAGCGCGGCGCGATCGAGCACGTAGTGATCGCTTGCACCGATCTCTACAAAAGAAAGGCCGCGCAATCA
>DAISJF010000148.1:0-5599 GCA_036821625.1 Rhodanobacteraceae bacterium | reverse complement strand
CCTGTTCCGCGGACCGCGCGTCGAGCAGACCAACCACGGCTCGTATCTCGCGCTCGATCTGCGCGTCGTCGATACCACGACCGGCGAGGTCAGCTACGCGCGCACGATCGAAGGCCACACGAGCGGACGCGAAACGAAGGTCGATCTCAACCAGCGCAACGCCGGGATGCAGATGATCGAGAACGAAGCCGACGCGCAGGCCGTGCGCGGCGCCGTGCTCGAGATCATCGACTATCTCGAATGCGTGATGGTGCGCCGCGACGGCTGCGTCGCCGCGTTCGAGAACAAGGAAACCGAACGCCGCGACACGACGCGCAAGACGTTCAAGGCCGACGCGCCCAAACGGTGAGAGCTTCAGGGAGCCCTGCGATGACCAAGACCGGAATCGCCGCCATCATCGCTTCGCTGCTGCCGGCCGTTCTGGCGTGCGCGCCCGCGCTCGCGGACAACACGCTCGCTTACCGCAGCGAAGGCGGCTGCGCGGGCGACTTCGATACGGTCGAGCTCAAGGGCCAGTGGCTGCGCGTCGACTCGCACGGCAGCGGATCGGGCGGCAGCATGATCTACGATCACGCCGAGAAGCTCGCGTATTTCATCGACGACCGCTCGCGCACGTACATGCAGACCGAGCTCGACGAGGACGCGGTCGACCTGCAGGCCGACATCATGAAAAGCCTGCGCATCCGGATGCGCAAGGAATCCGGCGGCATCGATCCTTTCGAGATGGTGCAGTCGCTCTGTCCCGGCATGGCGGAGCGCGCGCGCGACCGCCAGCCCGGCGAGCCGATCGATTGCGGCAGCGGCATGACGATGGGCGGCGCGCCGGTCGGTGCCGACGGCAAGCCGATGACTCACGAGGAAATGATTGCCGCGGCGAAGAACGGCCAGATGCCGATGGATCCCGGCTCGCAGCAGATGATGCAGAAGATGATGGAGCAGCAGCTTGCGAAGATGCCGCCCGAGCAGCGCGCGCAGATGCAGAAGATGATGGCCGGCGGCGGTGCAACGCCCGGTGCGATGATGACCGGGCCCGCAGGCGGCGGGCCTGGCGCGCCGGGCATGAACGGAGCGCCGCCCGCTGCGCCGCAGCGCGTCGATCGCGACGCCGGCGAGACGGACGTCAACGGCGTGACCTGCACGCGCCGCGAGCACCTGCGCGGCGACCAGCTGGTGCGCGAGGACTGCTACGCGGCGCCCACCGCATTGCATCTCGGCGACATCGAGACGCGGCGTGTCGCGCGCTTCAGCAAGGCGCTGCAGGCCTGGAGTCGCAGCCTCGTGCCGGAAGGAATGCAGACGCAGAGCGACGATCGCGTGCTGGTGCGTCGCGTCTGTTACGCATCCGGCCACGAGACCGGACGCGCGACGCTCGCGATCGACAACGCGCCGATCGCCGAGTCGCGCTTCGAGGTTCCGTCCGGCTACAAGCCGATGGATCTCGGCATGGGCGAGCCGCGCGGGCACGACTCCGACTGATCCGGCCCTGCTTTCGATCCGGCCCGTCTGATCACCCTTTCATCCAGGGCCCGTTTGATCCAGTCGTATTGAACCGGCCGGGTTTGCCGCCGAGCGCCGGTTTCCGGCAAGCTAGCGGCCCTCGCGTCCCGACGAAGCGGTATCCGTGCTCCCGATCCCACGTCCTGCGCGCCGCCTGGCCACGGCGCTCTGCTTCCTGCTGGCATCGGGCGGCATTGCGCACGCGGACGAGCCATCCACGCCGACCTGTCCGCTCGGCGTCATCAAATGCCCGAAACGGCCTGTCGACTGGTCGATGTGCAAGAAGAACGACCTGCTCGATTTCTACGTGTCGGGGCTGCCGACCGAAGGCGACCGCTCGGCCACCCAGGCCACCGTGGATGCGAACCGGGTCAGCAGCACCGATGCGAAGCACTATTTGTTCGAAGGCGACGCCGCATTCGAGCGCCTCGATCAGCTACTGCGCGGGGACACGATCCGCTACGACGCCGAGACGACCGACTTCGATGCGGTCGGCAACGTGCGCTATCAGGATCGCGGCATGCTCATGGCCGCCGACAGCGCCAAGGGCAACGCAGACCTCGACCAGTGCACGCTCGACGGCAACGTCCGCTATCAGCTGATGAGCTCGCGCGGCAACGGCAGCGCCGCGACCGCGGTCATGAGCGACAAGCAGCACGCGCACATGACCGAGTCGACGTACAGCACGTGCGATCTGTCGGATCAGCAGTGGTCGCTGCACGCCAGGGACATGGTGCTGGACCAGAACGAGGGCGTCGGCACGGGCCACGACGTGACGTTCCGCGTCCACGACGTGCCGGTGTTCTGGCTGCCGTATGCCTCGTTTCCGCTCGACGACCGGCGCGAATCCGGATTCCTGTATCCGGATTTCGGCTACAGCAGTCGCCGCGGCTTCGACCTGACGCTGCCCTACTACTTCAATCTCGCACCGAACTACGACGCGACGCTGTTTCCGCGCCTGATGACCGAGCGCGGCCTGATGCTCGGCGGCGAGTTCCGCTACCTGACCGACTCGAGTCTCGGTGCGTTCAACTTCGAAGCGCTGCCGAACGATCGCGAGGTCGATGACGAGAACATCGAAGACAACGACACGATTCCGCAGAACCGCTGGTGGTACAAGTGGGCGGACACGACCGGCTTCACTTCGACCTGGAGCGGCAGCGTCAACGTCAACCGCGTGTCCGATGATCGCTATTTCGAGGATTTCGGGCGCGGCCTGTACACGGCGGCGATCAGCATCCTGCCGTCGAGCGCGTACCTGTACGGCCACGGCGACTGGTGGAATGCGAGCATCGGCGGCGACGTCTACCAGATCACCGATCCGACCATCGCCGAGCAGTACGAGCCTTATCACCGCTTGCCGCGCGCGACGTTTACCGGCGAGCAGGCGTTCCTCGGCGATCTGACCTGGGGCGTCAATTCGGAATTCATCGCGTTCTCGAAGGATCACGCGGTCGAGGGCGACCGCTTCGACGTATTTCCGTACCTCGCCTTCCCGATCGAGACCGCTGCGTATTTCTTTCGCCCGCAGCTCGGCTATCGCTATACGGCCTACAGCCTCGACCATCTGAATGATTCGACGAACCCGCTGCTCGACGACAAGAACCCGGTGCGCGGCGTGCCGATCTTCAGCCTCGACAGCGGTCTCATCTTCGAGCGCAGCCTCAAGATCGGCGACGATGCCTGGACGCAGACGCTGGAACCGCGCGCGTACTACCTGCGCGTGCCGTATCGCAACCAGAACGACATTCCGATCTTCGATACCCAGCAGATTCCGTTCAGTTTCGGCGAGCTGTTCCGCACCAACCGCTTCGTCGGCGCGGATCGGCAGATGGATGCGAACAATCTCTCGCTCGCGCTCACCACGCGGCTGCTCGACGATGCGACCGGCGACGAGCGGCTGTCGGCGAGCATCGGCCAGATCCGCTATTTCGACGATCAGCGCGTGCAGCTGCCGAACGTGCCGCCGACCGACTACGGCGGCTCGACCTACGACGGCGAAATCGATCTGCACCTGAGCGATCGCTGGCGCGTTACGTGGGATCAGCAATGGAACCCGAACACGGAGCGCACCGATCTTTCCACGGTCACGCTGCAGAACCGGTTCGGCGACAGCGGCATCTTCAATTTCTCGTATCGTTATCGCCGCGATTTCCTCGAACAGGTGGACGCGTCGGCGCTGGTGCCGATCACGCCGTCCTGGCGCGCGATCGCGCGCTGGAACTACGCGCTCAACAATCCGCTCGCGCTGCCGACCGACCCGCACGGCACTGCGGGCCGAACGCTCGAGCGCTTTCTCGGCGTGGAGCACGAGACCTGTTGCGTGGTCTGGCGCGTGCTGGCGCGGCACTGGGTGCACAACGCCCAGGGAGATGTCGACAACGCGGTGTACTTCGAGCTCGAGTTCAAGGGCATCGGCTCGGTCGGCCAGAAGACCGACAACTTCCTTCGCCGCAGTATCCTTGGCTATCAATGACTTAGCCAACAGCAACGCGGCTCGCGCCGGGCCGTTGCGTGTCTTAACCGCCGCGTTGCGCGCATCGCGCGCCGACTCTGCGAAACTATGCGTCTGATGGCGCCCACCGTCGTCGTCGATACCTGATCCGGAAATCCCCATGAAGAATTTCGTTCTCGTCTTCGTCCTCGCTGCCGCGGCGTTCGCCGTGCCGCAAGCCGCTCGCGCGCAGGCCGCGCCCGGCGGCGATCCGCTCGACCGCATCGTCGCCGTCGTCGACGAGGACGTGGTGCTGCAAAGCGAGCTCGACACGCAGGTCGGCCGCGTGATGGCGCAGTACGCGCAGAATCCGCAGCAGCTGCCCCCGCGCGACGTGCTCGAGCGTCAGGTGCTCGAACGGCTGATCCTGCAGAAGCTGCAGCTGACGCGCGCCGACAACAGCGGCCTAAAGGTGTCGGACGCCGAGGTCGATCAGGCGCTGACCGGCCTCGCTGCGCAGAACAAGATGGACCTTTCGCAGCTGCGCATGGCGATCCAGCGTCAGGGCATGGACTACGAGCAGTTCCGCCGCAACGTGCGCGACGAGCTCGTCGTGCAGCACCTGCGCCAGCGCGTCGTGCAGAGCCGCGTGCAGATCAGCGACGCCGAGGTCGACACGCTGCTCAAGAACGGCGCGCTGCACCGCGGTCAGCTCCATCTCGGCTACATCCTGATTTCGGTGCCGGACGGCGCGACGCCGGATCAGATCGAAACCGCGCACAAGAAGGCGGAAGAGACCAAGCAGCAGATCGACGGCGGCATGGACTTCGCGGCCGCCGCGATCCGCTATTCCGACGCGCCGAATGCGCTCGAAGGCGGTGATCTCGGCTGGCGCAACGCCGACGAGCTGCCGCAGGCATTCACCGAAGCATCCGACAAGATGCAGGACGGTGCGGTATCAGCACCGCTCCGCGGGCCGAACGGTTTCCACATCATCAAGCTGATCGGCCGGCGCGCCGATGCCGGCACGCAGCTCGTCACCGAGTATCACGCGCGTCACATCCTCTACAAGATCACGGAGCTCGTCAGCAGCGACCAGGCGGAAAAGTCCGTCGCAGCCGCGCGCCAGCGCATCATCGGCGGCGAGGACTTCGCCAAGGTCGCCAAGGAAACCTCGCAGGACACCGCGACCGCGACGCTCGGCGGCGAACTCGGCTGGTTCTCCGGCGACGCGTACGGCACGCGTGTCGCCGAAGTCGTGAAGGGCCTCAAGAACGGCGAGATCTCGCAGCCGTTCCAGACCGACGCGGGCTGGCACATCCTGCAGCTCGAGGAGACGCGCAGCACGGACAAGACCAGCGACCTGCAGCGCGATCAGGCGAAGAACATGCTGTTCCAGCGCAAGGCGGAAGACGAGTACGAGAGCTACCTGCGCCAGATCCGCAGCGAGGCCTATGTCGAGATCCGCCTGCCCGGCGCGAACACGCCGGCCGCCGCGCCGGCGGCTGGGGCGCTCTGAGCGCAACTCCGCTACCCCGTCTCGCGATCACCGCCGGCGAACCCGCCGGCATCGGACCCGAGCTCGTCGCGAAGCTCGCTGCGACGGACATCGCGGCCGATCTCGTCGCAATCGCCGATCCCGCGCTGCTCGCTTGCGCCGCACAATCC
>DAISJF010000147.1:0-5634 GCA_036821625.1 Rhodanobacteraceae bacterium | reverse complement strand
AAGGATCCCTCGAAGGTCGACATGACGATCTTCCGCGAGAACACCGAGGACATCTACGCCGGCATCGAGTTCCAGGAAGGCTCCGACGACGCGAAGAAGTTCGCCGCGCTCCTGAAGGAAAACTTCCCGGAGCGTTATCGCAAGGTCCGTTTCCCGGGCACGTCGGGTTTCGGCATCAAGCCGGTTTCACGCGAGGGCACGGAGCGGCTCGTGCGCGCGGCGCTCAAGTACGCGATCGACAACGACCGCAAGTCCGTGACGCTCGTGCACAAGGGCAACATCATGAAGTTCACCGAGGGCGCGTTCCGCGACTGGGGCTACGCGCTTGCGCAAAAGGAATTCGGCGCGGTCGAGATCGACGGCGGCCCGTGGTGCGCGTTCAAGAATCCGAAGAGCGGCAAGGAGATCATCGTCAAGGACGCGATCGCGGATGCGTTCCTGCAGCAGATCCTGCTGCGTCCGGCCGAGTACGACGTGGTCGCGACGCTGAATCTCAACGGCGACTATCTTTCCGATGCGCTCGCGGCGCAAGTCGGCGGCATCGGCATCGCGCCGGGCGGCAACATCAACTACGTCACCGGCCACGCGGTGTTCGAAGCGACCCACGGCACCGCGCCCAAGTACGCGAACCAGGACAAGGTCAATCCGGGCTCGGTGATCCTGTCCGGCGAGATGATGCTGCGCTACATGGGCTGGACCGAGGCCGCCGACGCGATCATCCGCGCGATGGACAAGGCGATCGCCGGCAAGGAAGTCACGTACGATTTCGCGCGGCTGATGGAAGGCGCGAAGGAAGTGAAGACGAGCGAGTTCGCCGATCGGCTGATCGCTGCGCTCTAAGTTCGCGGCCACTCGCGAAGCGTCCCATCCCCCTCTCCCGCTTGCGGGAGAGGGCCGGGGTGAGGGCGATTCGGAGTGAGGCGTTTCAATGCCTGCTCTTGGGAGCGAGAGCCAAACTCGCCCTCACCCAATCCTCTCCCGCAAGCGGGAGAGGGGAAGTTGTGGCTAGACTCGGCGCATGAACGCCGACGCGCCCGCGCCATCCGCCGCGGCCACGATGTCCGCGCGCGCCGCCGCGCTGATCCTCGACGCGTTCCTCGACTACAACGAGCGCTTCTCCGACATCACGCGGCGCGCCAAGCGCTGGTTCGAGCGGCGCAGCTGGAAACAGGCGCAGACGGACCTGATCTGGCGCATGGATCTCTACGACGAGGTCCTCGCCGACACGCTCGCGCGCCTCGAGCTGCTGCTCGACGATCGCATCCGTTCGCGAACATTGTGGACCGCGATGCGCTCCGACTACGAGCGGCTGGTCGAACCGCTGCCCGATCGCGAGCTCACCAAGACGTATTTCAACTCGGTGTCGCGGCGCTTCTTCCATACCAGCGGCGTCGCGGCGGACATCGAATTCGTGGCGCTCGACGCCGAGCCGACCGCAAACATCTCCGAGCCGATCGCGCGCAACGTCTACACCGTAGAAGGCGACCTGCACGAAGTCTGCGCGCGCATGCTCGCGGACTATCCGTTTGCGAACGGCTACGCCGATGCGGACGCGAGCGCCGCGGCGATCGCCGCTTCGTTGAGCGATCGCTTCGGGACGCCGGCCGGGCACGGCATCCATCGCGTCGAGCTCCTGCACACGCTGTTCTTCCGCGAGCGCCGCGCCTATCTCGTCGGGCGCGCGCTGGTCGGGCGCGCGGCGGCCGGTGCGTCGTGGATCCCGCTCGTGATCGCGCTGGTCAACGACGCGGACGGCGTGCGCGCAGACGCGCTGCTGACCGAAGTCGGCCACGTATCCGCGTTGTTCGGCTACTCGCGCAGCTATTTTCTCGCCGATCTGCCGGGCGTCGGCGATGCCGTCGTGTTCCTGCACGCGCTGTTGCCGCACAAGCCCGTCGGCGAGCTCTATACCGTTCTCGGTCGCTCCAAGCAGGGCAAGACCGAGCGCTACCGCGCGCTGTTCCGCCACCTTTCCGCGCATCCGGACGAGCGGCTCGTCCGCGCCGACGGCGCTCGCGGCATGGTCATGGCCGTGTTCACGCCGATTGCGTATCCGGTCGTATTCAAGGTGATCAGGGACCAGTTTGCGTATCCGAAGGACACCGCAAGGCGCAACGTCGAGGAGAAATACCGGCTCGTCTTCCGCTACGACCGCATCGGTCGCCTCGTCGATGCGCAGGAGTTCCGCTATCTGCGCTTCCCGTTGCGTCAGTTCGATCCGGATCTCCTGTCCGAGCTGCTCGGGGAATGCGCGGAGACGATCGCGGTCGACGGCGAGGAGCTGCTGGTCAAGCACTGCTATGTCGAACGGCGTCTGCGGCCGCTCAATCTCTACGCGCGCGAGAACCCGTTCGAGGCGGCGCGCGCGGCGGTGATCGATTACGGACAGGCCGTCAAGGACCTGGCGCTCAGCAACATCTTTCCGGGCGATCTGCTGCTCAAGAACTTCGGCATATCGACGCGCGGCCGCGCGATCTTCTACGACTACGACGAGCTATGCCTGCTCGAGCAATGCCGGTTCCGGCGCTTGCCCGAAGCGCGCGAGGAAGATGAAACGCGGCCGCTCGAAAAGTGGTTGTCCGTGCGGCACGATGATGTCTTTCCGGAAATGTTCGCACGCTTTCTCGGCCTGCCCGACGGGCTGCGCGACGCGCTTCTGACCGCACATCCGGAGATCTTCGATCCGCGCTGGTGGCAGGCGCTGCAGGCGAGGCTCGCCGCGGGCGACTACGCCGACATCCCGCCGTATCCGGCATCCGTGCGAGTGCGCGCCGGCGAACCCGCATGAAAAAGGAGGGCCCGTCCTCGCGACAGGCCCTCCGCGAACATCGAAACGCTCACACCGGCGGCGTTCTGCGGCCGATCACCAGCGACACGATGAACAGCACGAGGAAGATCAGGAACAGGATCTTGGCGATCCCGGCCGCGGCGCCGGCGATGCCGCCGAAGCCGAGCACGGCCGCAATCAGCGCGATGACGAGAAACACGATGGCGTAGTGGAGCATGGCGGTCTCCTCGAGGGATGGGGAACGCTCCGAAGACGCGCGATGCACCGCGATTCTTCGTTGTCGAGCGACCCTAGAAAGCGCCCCGCGCGATGAATCATGCGTGAGCCGAAACCATACGGAAGTTGAATGCCGCGCGCGCGAAAACGCTGCCGGACGGATGCCGGTCTCGGCAGGACGTGAAAGTCCCTGGGTCGCGCCAATGAGCGATCCGGACGCCGCGACGCCTGTGCTAGGCTTCGCGGCCTCGACGCCACGCCGACATTGCTGAGGACGCCATGAAGAATCTTCCAATCGTATTCGCCGTCGCCGCGCTGCTTGCCGCCTGCGGCAATCAGGGCGCCGATCAGACTGCGACAACCGCGGCGCCGTCCAAGACCGCCGCACCGCTCGATCAGCCGGCAAAGCCGACACCGCCGGCCAGCGCCGCCGATCTCACCGGCGCCAAGCTCGACACGATCCTCGCCGGCAGCTGGCGCTCGGACAAGAACAAGGCGCGCGATCCGTATCGCCATCCGAAGGAGACGCTCGAGTTCTTCGGCGTCAAACCGGGCGACACGCTGATCGAAATCACGCCGGGCGGCGGCTGGTACACCGAGATCCTCGCGCCGCTCCTCAAGGGCAGCGGCACCTACATCGCTGCGGTCGCCAAGCCGAAGAAACCGGAGGGCGAGGCCGCGCGCGACCAGTCCGCCCTCTCGAAGAAGTTTGCCGACGATCCGACCGAATACGGCGAAGCGAAGACGATCGAGTTCGACGGCGACGCGCCCAATTTCGGAGCCCCGGGGTCAGCGGACAAGGTCGTCACGTTCCGCAACGTGCACAACTGGGTTTCCGGCGGCACCGCGCCGCAGATGTTCAAGGCGTTCTACGACGTGCTCAAGCCGGGCGGCGTGCTCGGCGTGACGGATCATCGCGCCGCCGACGGTGCGGATGTCGAGCAGACCAAGAAGAAGGGCTATCTGCCGACCGACTACGTGATCAAGCTCGCCACCGACGCCGGCTTCAAGCTCAAGGCGAAGAGCGAGATCAACGCGAATCCGAAGGACACCAAGGACTACGAAAAAGGCGTTTGGACGCTGCCGCCGACGTTCGAGCTTGGCGACAAGGATCGCGAGAAATATGCCGCGATCGGCGAGTCGGACCGCATGACGCTGAAGTTCGTCAAGCCCGGCACCGGCGATGAGATCTTCCATCAGGGCAGCGACACCTCCGGCGGCAAGTAACTCGTCCCGGACCCCCTCTCCCGCTTGCGGGAGAGGGGCTTGGGTGAGGGCACGCGCGAGTCGACCCGCGGGCGTTGCGACTCACCGATTCCGTCCGCCCGCATCAGCACGCCGATGCTGATCCTGTTCAACAAACCCTACGGCGTCCTCTGCCAGTTCACCGATCGCAGCGTGCCTCCAAAGCCGACGCTCGCCGATTTCATCCGCGTGCCGGACGTCTATCCGGCTGGACGGCTGGATTTCGATTCCGAAGGTCTCGTCGTGCTGACCGACGACGGCGCGCTCGCGCATCGATTGACCGATCCGCGCTACAAGCTCGAGAAGACCTATCTCGTGCAGGTGGAAGGCACGCCCGACGAAGGCGCGCTCGAGCGCCTGCGCCGCGGCGTCGAATTGAACGACGGACCGACTTTGCCCGCCGAAGCGGAAGCGCTCGCAGGCGCGCCCGATCGCCTGTGGCCGCGCGATCCGCCGATCCGCATTCGCAAGAGCGTTCCGGACTCGTGGCTTCGCCTCACGATCCGTGAGGGCCGCAACCGCCAGGTCCGACGCATGACAGCCGCCGTCGGCCTGCCGACGCTGCGCCTGATCCGCGTGCGCGTCGGACCCCATGTGCTCGGCGATCTCGCGCCCGGCGAAAGCCGCACCGTCGACGGCTAGTCGCGCGCGGCGCACGCGGCGTCGACGCGTGCAACGAAACATCCTCTACGCTCGTCTATGATCGCCGCATGGCATTCAAGGATCATTTTTCCGGTCACGCGAGCACGTATCGCGAAGCGCGGCCGCTCTATCCCGACGCATTGTTCGACTGGCTCGCCGGCGTGGCTCCGGCACGCTCGCTCGTCTGGGACGCCGGCTGCGGCAACGGACAGGCCAGCGTCGCGCTCGCGGCGCGTTTCGCGCGCGTATTCGCGACCGACCCGAGCGCGAACCAGATCGAGAACGCCGAAGCGAAGCCGAACATCGAATATCGCGTCGAGCCGGCCGAGCAGTGCTCGCTGCCGTCGGCGAGCGCGGACCTCGTGACCGTTGCGCAGGCGCTGCACTGGTTCGACTTCAACCGCTTCTTCGGCGAAGCCCGGCGCGTGCTCAAACCGGGCGGCGTGCTCGCCGTCTGGGCCTACGCCGACTGCCGCGTCACGCCGCCGGTCGATGCGCTCAAGAACCGCGTCTACGTCGATCTCACCGGTCCGTACTGGCCGCCCGAGCGCGCGCACATCGAAGCCGGTTATCGCACGATCCCGATGCCGATCGGCGACGATGCGCCGTTCGCCGAAATCGAAGCGCCCGAGCTCGACATGTGCGTTCCGTGGGACGCGACGCAGTTTCTCGCGTACCTGCGCTCCTGGTCGGCCACGCAGCGCTACATCAAGGCGAACGGAGCCGATCCGGTTGCGATGGTC
>DAISJF010000146.1:0-5714 GCA_036821625.1 Rhodanobacteraceae bacterium | reverse complement strand
CGCGCAGACGCCACCGGAGCCGCCGCTGCTGCCGGCGCCGCCCACGATGTCGGCCGCCGCGGAGAGTATCTACGCGAGCTCGCGGCCCGGCCTGCTGCAGATCCGCACGTTGGTTGAAGCCGCAGGCCGTCAGTCGTCGATCGGTTCGGGGTTCCTGGTCACCGCAAATGGCCTTGCGGTGACGAACTATCACGTCGTCTCGCAATACGCGCTGGAACCGAAAACGTATCGTCTCGAGTTCGCGCGACCCGACGGAACGCAGGGCCCGCTGAAGCTGCTTGCGATCGACGTGGCGAATGATGTCGCGATCGTGGAGCTCGACGGCGCCGACCTGCCTCATCTCGATTTCGACCCGGCCGCGCTCGCGGACAAGTCGCCGCGCGGCGAGCGGCTCTATGCGATGGGCAATCCGCTCGATCTCGGCTTCACGATCGTCGAGGGCACGTACAACGGCTTCGTCGAGAAGAGCTACAACCAGCGCGTGCACTTCACCGGCGCGATCAATCCGGGCATGAGCGGCGGACCGGCCGTGACCGCAGCCGGCAAGGTCGCCGGCATCAATGTCGCCAAGCGGCTCGACGGCGAGCTGGTGAGCTTCCTGGTGCCGGCCGCGAAGGCGGCGGCGCTGCTCGAGCGCGCCAAGACCGAAGCACCGCTCGATCTCGCGCACGTGCGCGACGAGATCGATCGCCAGCTCCTGGTCTGGCAGGCGGACTTCTATCATGCGCTCGGCGAGCAGGGCTTCCGCGACGCAACGCTCGGCCCGTACCAGGCGCCCGAGAGCGCCGCGCCCTGGTTCAACTGCTGGGCGCGCACGAACGCGGACCAGACGCCGAAACCGCGCGCACAGCTCGATTCGACGAGCTGCAGCTCGCAAAGCTCGCTGTTCATCGCCGAGGACATCGACACCGGCCGCGCGGAGCTCTCTCACGCGTACGTGCGCAGCGTCGATCTGAACCCGTTCCAGTTCGCCGCGTTCGTGTCGCAGTACTACGGCTCGGCCGGCATGATCCGCTCGTGGTCGCGCAAGCGGTTGACGCAGCCCGAATGCCACGAGGACTTCGTCGAGCGCGGCGAGGGCGCCTCGAAGTCGGGGCCGATCCTGCGCACGGTCTGGTGCGCACGCGCCTACCGCGATTTCGCCGGCATCTACGACGTCGCGATCACGACGGTGACGCAGGACCGCGACAAGGAAGCGCTGATCTCGCGGCTCGCCATGCAGGGCGTCAGCTACGACAACGCGGTCGCGCTCGCACAACGCTTCGTCGGAGAGCTCGCATGGGCGAAGTGATGATGCCGACGGTGCCGCTGGCCGAGCCCGCGATCTGGGTCGAGATCCTGTCGCGCCTGCACCACGACGTCGCGGCGCGCTACCGCTTCATCGACACGCCGATCACGGTCGGTCGCGCCTACGACAACGACGTCGTCGTCGACGATCCACACGTCGCCGCGCATCACCTGCGCATCACGCGCAGCGAAAACGGCGCGCTCGTCGCCGAGGATCTCGACAGTCTCAACGGGCTCTATGTCGATCGCGTGCGCCAGAAGCGCAAGGAAGTCACGCTCGACGAAGGTCACGAGCTGCGCATCGGCGCGACGGTGCTGCGCGTGCGCACCGCCACGCATGAGGTGCCTGCAGAGCAGCCGATGAAGCACGGCTTGGCGTACTGGCCGTCGGCGATCGCATGCATCGTCGGCGTGTTCGCGCTCGCGGCGCTCGATCTCTGGCTGAGCGAAACGGCCGAGCCCAAGGCGATCCGCTATTTCACGCCGCTGCTGATCCTCACCGTTGCCGTCACGGTGTGGACGACCGCGTGGAGCGTCGTCACGCGCGTTTTCACCGGGCATGCGCGATTCGGGCTGCACTTCCTGATCGTCGCCGCGGGCCTGCTCGCGTACTCGGTCTACAGCCAGATCGCGGAAGTCGGCGCGTTCGCCTGGTCGTGGACTTCGCTGGCCACGACCTCCTATGTGATCGCGTGGCTCGCGCTGGGCGGCATCTGCTTCGCACATCTCCTCGCGATCAACCGCGCGCGGCGCCCGCTCAAGGTCATCATCGCGGCCGTGCTCGCCGCGGCGGGCATCGCGATGCAGACGCTCAAGCAGAACGAATACCGCTCGACCTACGGGCAACCGGTCACGTTGAACCGGCTCGAGCCGCCGGCCTTGCGCATGGTCGCGCCGCAACACGAAGCCGCGTTCTTCACCGACAGCACGGCACTGCGCCCGAAGCTCGACAAGGCGCGCACGGAGGAACCGATCGGCGGCGATTCGGCCGGCGAATCGGACAGCGACGATTGAGCCGAACGCTCAGCGGTACAGGATCACGCCGAGGGTCATCAGCCATCCGCACACGGAGATCAGCAGCACGGGATCGCTGACCGCGAGCGCGCTCGGATCGCTGCCGGCGCCGTAGCGCAGCGCCAGCACGAGATAGCGGCCGATCCCGAGCGCGACCCACGGCGTCGAGAAGATCAGCGGATGGTGGCTGTGCCGTTCCAGCACGGCCGGCGAGAGCGTGTACAGCACATAGGCCGTGAACGTCGCGGCGCCGATCGCGACGAGGATGCGCTCGAGCATGACCCGGTCGTAACGCAAACCGGAACCTTCGGCGCGCGCGTTGACGAAATCGCCGTGACGCTTGCCGAGCGCGAGCATGAGCGCGAGCAGGAAACCCAGCGCGACGATCCACGGCGTCAGCGGCACGGCCGCACCGATGCCGCCCGCGACGATGCGCAGCACGAATCCGAAAGCGATCACGAACGCGCCGAGATACGGCACGTGCTTGAGCGCGAGCGTATAGGCGAGTTGCAGCAGCAGATATCCGCAGAGCGTCGCGAACAACATGCGTCCGCCGGCGATTGCGCCAAGCGCGAGAGCGATCGCGGCGAGCACTGCGGCGAAAACAAGCGCTGCGGCCGGCGTCACCGCGCCGCGCGCGAGCGGACGCTCGCGCTTGATCGGATGGCGACGATCGCGCTCCGCATCGACGACGTCATTGCCCGCATAGACCGCCGAAGAGAGCAGGCAGAACGCGATCGTCGCCAGCATCGCGCCGCGCACCGCCGAAAGATCGCCCGCCGCCTGACCGAAAATCAGCGGCAGCAGCACGAAGCCGTTCTTGATCCACTGTTCCGGACGCGCCAGCTCGACGAGCGCGCGCACGGCGTCAGCGTGCTCCGCTCGCGGCCGGGGTCGAGCTCGCGGCCTCGCCCTTGGCGGACGCGGCTTGCGGCGGGCCCGAATCGTCGAAGCCGTGCTGCGCGATCGTATCGGCGCTGCGCACCGGCGGCTTGTAGCCGGGCCTGCGCAGATTTTTCCACCAGCCCGAAAGCGTGGCGAGCAGGGACGTGCTCGGCCGGGCAGGTTTCGACGTGAAGTCGATGCCGCCGACCGCATCGCGACCGGTCGACGGCGATGCCGCATAGATGCGCACGCCGGCAGGCTCCGCCGCCAGCGCGGGCAACGCGAGCCGGAAGCGCGGCTCGTCCAGCGCGTACGTTTTCGACGCGAGCTTGTTGCCCTTGGCGTCCAGCCAGTCCACCGCGACGCTGCCGTTGAAACGCGGCAGACCAAGATCGACCACGACACCGGCATCGAAGCGATCGCCGTCGCGCGCGACGCGCGCGCGGTCGCGCGGACGCTCGAGCACGACCGCGGGATCGCCCAGCAGGTTGTACATCTCGACCAGCGTGCGATCGTACGATTGCTTCTTCGCGCGCACGATCGCTTCGCCGATCGTCGCTCCGGGTTTGAGCAGCTCGTCGATCACGGCCTTGCTGTACGCGGGCGAAGGCGCATTGCGCCACGACGCGGCGAATACCGCGATCGCGCCCTTGTCCGGCTCGCGCAGGAATCGCTCGCCGATCGAATCTTCGGTCGGATTGTCGAACGGCGCCGAATAGCAGGTCATCGACAGCACCATCGGCAGACGGTTGCCGTTGGTCAGCGAGTCGACGTCCTTCAGCGTGAAGAGATCGGCGTTCTTGCGCAGGTCCGGCGGTCCGGTGCGCCAGATGAAGCGTCCGCCGTGGCCGATGAAGTGCACGATCAGGCGACCGTCGTCGATGCCCCGGCGGATCGCGTTCTGATGCGCGACGTTGTCGGATTCCGCCGGGCTCGCGTAGACCTTGTCGGCGAGAAAGCCTTCCTTGCCGAGCGCACCCGCGATCTCGTTCGACGCCTGCTTGAACGAATCGACCTCGTCGGTGATGAACATCACGTCGCGGCGCCACGCGCCGAGCTGCGGCCTGGACATGTAGTCGATCGTCTTGTCGACGATCGCCTTGACCTCGGCCGGCTCGACGACCGGAAAACGACCGACCGCGACGACCGGATGCCAGTCGTCGTCGACCGAGGCGAACCAGTTGTCGCTCGCGGACTGGCCCTCCGGCGAAGGGAACTGCCAGGTCGGAATCAGGTTGCGGTCGGCCAGGTTCTTCGGCGGCGTCTCGTAGCTCGAGCCCGGCACCGAGCCGAAGTGGTTCGGATAGAGCAGCTCCTGATTCGTCCACTTGGCGTAGTTGAGGTCGTTGTAGGTGTCGTGGCGGATGTCGAAGCTCGCGTCGCCGACCAGCAAGAGGAAGCGCGGCTGCGGCGCAGGCCACTCGTGCCAGGCCTCATCGACGAGATTGCGGATCGCGCGCGGATGCGCGATGCCTGCGTTGAATTGATCGTAGACGTCGTTGATGTCGAGGATCTCGACCTTTAGCCCGCGCTTTTCGTGGAACGCGGCGAGCGGCTTGATCGCATCGATCAGCTTCGGGTGCGCGACGATCAGGTAGTCGTACCCGTGTTCGGGATGCCGCAAGTCCCCAGCGGCGACGGGCCGCACGCTCGTGGGTTTCGCCAGTGCGCCGTCCAGAGTCGGGAACAGCTCGACGCCGGCGGCCGCCGGCGCGAATGCGTAGCGCCCATTGCCGAGCGCGCGTCCGACGCGGCGCACGCCGTCGCTGCCGTAAAGCACGGGCGTGCCCTTGCCGCGATAGGCGAGCTCCGGCGCTCCGCTTGCCGTCAGCGAGAACGGCAGCACGCCGGCGTCGAGATCGCCGTTCAACGGATATTTCGCTTCGATCCAGTTGAACATGACGACGTCGATCGCGTCGTTGGCTGCGTCCCAAGGCGTCCTGCGCTTGGGCACCTGGAGCGCGAGCGTATTCGCACGCGCCTTGAGCGCCGCCGCCGGCAGCGTGATTTCGCGACGCACCTCGTCGCGGCCGTTCCAGCGCAGCGTCGAGACGGCTCGACCGTTGAGCGTGACGGTGACGACATGGTCCTCGGGCCGCGCACCTTTGTATGCCGGCGGCGCGGTCAGGCTCGAGAGCCCGCGGAAGTTCAGCGTGACGGCCACGTCGCCGCGCGTCGCGAGATCCGGCAGATCGAACGTGGTCGTGAACGGCGCCGGGTCGACGTGCGTCAGCTTCGCCCATTGCCAGACGTCCGGCTCGCGACCCGGTTTCTGCTGCTCCTGATCGAGCCGGATCATCAGGTTTTCCTGCTCGATGTGCAGCCGGCGCTCGAGCGGCTGGCGCGCGCCGGCGCCGGCCTCGCCGTCGGTCATGCGCGCATGCGTTCCGGGCGCCGCGCCGAGCAGGTAGACGTTGGCGACGCTGAACGGGTCGAACCAGCTCTCCGGGCCGTGCAGCTGCTGCCCGATCCATTCGATGCGGGCACCGGGGCCAAACCGGCCGCCGCCATCGCCCGTGATTCGGATC
>DAISJF010000145.1:0-5739 GCA_036821625.1 Rhodanobacteraceae bacterium | reverse complement strand
GACACGCACATCTTCCGCGTCGCGAATCGCACGGGCCTCGCGCGCGGTCGTACGCCGCGCGCGGTCGAAGACAGTTTGATGAAAGTCGTGCCCGCGGAATTCCGCAAGAACGCGCATCACTGGCTGATCCTGCATGGGCGCTATGTCTGCAAGGCGCGCAAGCCGATGTGCCCCGTCTGCGCGATCAACGACTTGTGCGCCTATCGTCACAAGACCGTAGCGATCTGAAGAAGACGCTCGTTGTTCGGACGCTGTCGTGGTGCGAAAACCGTGTTAAGCGAACGTTGTCTTGTCATCGAACCGTAACGGCTGCCGACCAAACTTCGCGACCAGTTCCGGCACTCAACTCCCGAGGAATCGAGATGAAGCTGCGCTACGCGATGGCCGCTGCGCTTTTCTGCGTGTATGGCAACAACGCCCTGGCCTACGACTGGCTCAACGACTGGCCGACCAAATACAAGACCGACGACGGCTACGAGTTCGGCTTCAAGGGGCTCTGGCAGTTCGACACCAATGACTTCTCGGGCGATACGACCAATCCGGCAACCGGCGCGACCCTGCTCAGCGACGTCGACGCATGGCGGCGCAAGGAAATGAATTTCTACGGCAAGGCGCCGTGGGGTTTCGATTTCAACATCGGCTACGACTACACCAAGTTCAACCACACGAAAGCGGGCTGGATCGACAACTTCATTCGCTACACCAATGCAACGGCCGGCGAATTCCGCCTGGGTCAGTTCAAGACGCCGGTCGGCTGGGAGGAGGCGTCGAGCTCGGCCGCGACCGTGTTTCTCGAGCGCGCCCTGCCCGTGCAGGCGACGAACATGAACCGTCGGATCGGCGCGGACTGGATGTACACGGGCGTGCCGAACTGGCTGTTCGATCTCTACTACTTCGACGGCGGTGATCTCAACGGCGACAACAAGGGCCACGGTCCGGCCGCGCACGTGGTGTGGAATCCTCTGAACTATCAACCGGGTGCCGGCTCGCGCGATTCGAGCGACGTGATCCACCTCGGATTCGCCTGGTCGCAGGAGGATCGCGACTCGATCTCCAATGGTCTCAACGGTCTGGACAACACGGTTCCGCCGCAGGCGCGCTTCCGTGCGCGTCCCGAGGCAAGCCGCACGGATACGCGTCTCGTCGATACCGGTAATCTGAACAATCCGGGCGACATCGACCGCTGGGGTTTCGAGGGCGCCTGGATCCATGGACCCCTGCTGCTGCAGGGTGAATATCTGGAATTCACGGCGAGCCCCGCGGGCAAGCCTGACTTCACGGGCAACGGCTACTACGTCTTCGGTGCGTGGTGCCTGACCGGCGAATCGCATTCGTACAGCAAGGGCTACGTCGGCAACATCCGGCCGATGCATGACTGGGGCGCGTTCGAAATCGCGCTGCGCTACAGCGAGCTCGATCTCAACGATGGCCCCGTGCTCGGCGGCAAGGAAGATGACTGGACCATTGGCGCCAACTGGTACCTCGGCACGCACTGGAAGCTGCAGGCCAACTACGTCTGGGCCAATTCCACGAAGTTCTACGGCAATCCGCTCAACGCCAACGCCGATGTCGATCCGCGAATCTTCGAAGTGCGCGCCCAGGTCTATTTCTAAAAACTTAAGATTTCCGCAATACCCTCTCCAGGGGCGCGCACAGGCGCCCCATTTTTTCGCGCGAGAGTCCGATCCGGAATGAAAGGTTTGGCGCGTCGTATCGGTCCTGAATGCCGCTATGGCGCGCTGCGACGCAGCAAGGGTTATCCTGCTCCCGTGATGCGCCAGGACGTGCGAACGGAATGCATCCGTTCCGGTCCATGACCCGTATCTCAGGCCAATCGATCAAGCAGTATCACCCGTGCCGGACGACCGGCCCCCAACCCGAGCATTCCGCTCAAAACTCACGGAGATCACTCGCATGTCCAGCAAGACCGGCAATACCCTCAGCATCGCGATCTGTACGGCGGTCATCGGCTCTCTGTCGTTGAGCCAGCTCGCTGCCGCAAGTCCGGTGTTCCAGGCCAGCGACCTTGCGACCGGCTACATGCTCGCCGCCGGCACCGAAGGCAAATGCGGCGAAGGCAAGTGCGGCGTCGCCAAGATGGATACGGACAAGGACGGCAAGGTCTCGATGCAGGAAGCGATGGCTGGCGGCTTCAGCGAGAGCCAGGTCAAGTACTGGGACAAGGACCACGACGGCTCGCTCGACGCGAACGAGCTCAAGGCGATGCACGCGATCATGGACAAGCCCGCCGCCAAGAAGGGCGCCGAAGGCTCGTGCGGCGGCGACAAGAAAGACAAGTCGAAGGGCGCCGAGGGATCCTGCGGCGGTTCGGTCTGACCGCGGAACGCATGGGCCCGAAGGCCACTCGTACTTCTGCGGCACAGGGACGTGCCGCGGCGGCGAGCCGTTTCGTGCTCGCTGCCGATTGACGACATGAATCCGCATCGACTTCGCGGTGCCGGACTCGGCTTGCGGCGGGCCCTTCTTGGCCCGCTGCGGGAAGAGCCCGACGCAGCCATTGATTTCTTCGAGATCGCGCCGGAAAACTGGATCGGCGTCGGCGGCCGTCTCGGCCGCACGCTGCGCGCGTTCACCGAACGCCATCCGTTCGTCTGCCACGGCCTTTCGCTCTCGCTCGGCGGCAACGATCCGCTCGACGAGACGCTGCTCGCGCGGATTCGCCGCCTGCTCGACGCGCACGGCATCGCGATCTATTCCGAGCACCTTTCCTATTGCGCGGACGGCGGGCATCTCTACGACCTGATGCCGATTCCGTTCACCGATGAAGCCGTGCATCACGTCGCCGCACGCATCCGGCAGACGCAGGATGTCCTCGGGCAGCGCATCGCCGTGGAGAACGTCTCCTACTACGCCGCGCCGGGCCAGCAGATGCGCGAGATCGATTTCGTCAATGCCGTGCTCGCCGAAGCCGACTGCGATCTCCTGCTCGACGTCAACAACATCTACGTCAACAGCATCAATCATCGCTACGACGCCGACGCGTTTCTCGACGCGCTGCCCGGCGAGCGTGTGGCCTACATCCATGTCGCGGGTCACTACGACGAAGCGCCCGACATCAAGGTCGACACGCACGGTGCGCGCGTCATCGATCCGGTGTGGCGCCTGCTAGGGCGCGCGTACGCGAAGTGCGGCGTCAAGCCAACGCTGATCGAGCGCGATTTCAATTTCCCGCCTCTCGCCGAGCTCGTCGGCGAAGTCGCGCACGCGCGCGCGCTGCAACGCACACATGCGACACCCGAACGCGATGTCCGCACGGCCTGAAACGTCGTCCACGCGCGCCATGCAGAGCGCGTTCGCGGCGCATCTGCGCGATCCCAGAGGCGCTCCGCCGCCGCCCGGCATCGAGCCGCGCCGCATCGCCGTTTACACGGAGCTCTTCTTCAACAACGTCGAGAGCCTGCTCGCGGCGAATTTCCCGGTCATCCGAACGCTCTACGCCGACGCTGCGTGGCGCGCGCTGGTGCGCGCGTTCTACCGCGAGCACCGCTGCCACACGCCGCTCTTCACCGAGATCGCGCGCGAGTTCATCCGCTGGCTCGAAGAGCGCGCCGAGACGCAAGCGATCGATCCGCCGTTCCTGCTCGAGCTGGCCCACTACGAATGGAGCGAGCTTGCGGTCACGCTCGACGAGGCCGAGATCTCCGCCATCCCGCACGATCCCGCCGGCGATGTCGTCGACGGGCTTCCGGTCGTCTCGCCGCTCGCACGCGTGCTCGTGTACCGTTTCCCGGTCCACCGCATCTCCGCGGATTTCCGCCCGGCCGCGCCGCCGTCGCAGCCAACCCTGATCCTGCTGACGCGCGACCGCAGCGACGAAATCCGCTTCCTCGAAATCGATCCGCTGACCGCGCTCCTGTTCGAACGGCTCGGCCGCAACGACGCGCAGACCGGACGCGCATGCGTCGACGCGCTGCTCGCCGAGCTCGGCCGCGATGACGAGGCAGCGCGCGCATCGGGGCTCGCGATCCTGAGGCGCCTGCACGATCGCAGCGCCCTGCTCGGCACCCGAATCGCGCGCTGAACCGACCGGCGCCCGTTGACCGCGGACGGCGTCAAGGGTAGAAACGCTCCCCCTTTCGAGGAAGCGGTCGAAATCGTGTCGGACACTCAGACCCCGTCGAACCCCGAGGCCAACGAAAACCGCAACGAGGGACTCGGCCCGCGCGCCTCTCAGCTGGTCGACCGCGCCGGCGAGGCCATCCAGCGCCGCGACCTCGACGAAGCCGAGCGCGCGCTCGCCGGCGTCAACGCGCTCGCGCCGAACCATGCCGAAGTGCTGCGCCTGAACGCCGTCGTCGCGCATATGCGGCAGCGCTACAAGGAAGCGCTCGAGCTCCTGCGCCGCGCCCAGGTCGCCAAGCCCGACGACGCATTGATCTGGAACAACCTCGGCAGCGCGCTCGGCGAGCTCGGCGATATCGACGGCGCGCTCGCGGCGTTTCGACGCTCCTGCGAGCTGGCGCCGAAGACGCCGGCGGCGTGGTTCAACCTCGGCAAGGCGCTCGAGCAGCAGGCCTACACGCGCGAGGCGCAGGACGCGATGAAGCACCTGCTCGAGCTCGATCCCAAGCATCTCGCCGGCCGCGTCATCTATGCGCAGACCTTGCGCGCGCTCGGCCGCACTGCCGATGCCGCCGCCGAATACCGGAACGTGCTGGCCAAGGAGTCCGACTATCTGCCGGCCCTTCTGGGGCTGGTCGGCATCAAGACCGTACCCCTGACTCGCGAAGAAACCGCTGCACTGGGCCGCATCAACGCCCGCCGCGACCTGACCGAAGGCGAACGCATCAACGTCAGCTTCGCGCTGATGCAGGCGCTCGAGGGACAGCAGCGCTACGCCGAAGCATTCGCGATGGCCACCAACGCGAATGCGGCGCGACGACGCCAGCTGCAGTGGGACGCACAGGCTTTTTCGCGCCGCGCCACCGCAATCCTGTCGATGTTCGCGACGCCCTTGCGCACGACATCGCCGCCGACGCTCGGCGAGGAAGTCATCTTCGTGGTCAGCATGCCCCGCTCGGGATCGACGCTGACCGAGCAGATCCTCGCCGCGCATCCCGATGTCGAAGGCGCGAACGAGCTCGACGTGATGCCGACCCTGATCGAAACCGAGTCGCGCGCGCAGGGCGTCGACTTTCCGCACTGGGTCGGCCGCATGACGCCGGCCGATTGGGAGCGTCTGGGGCGCATCTATCTGGACAAGACCGCGCGCTGGCGCGAAAAGAAACCGCGCTTCACCGACAAGGCCCTGTCGAACTGGCAGTACACCGCCGCGCTCCGCGCGATGCTGCCGGGCTCGATCATGATCAACTGCCGGCGCGATCCGGTCGAAACGTGCCTGTCGTGCTTCCGCCAGGCGTTCGCGACCGGGCAGGCCTACACGTACGACATGAACGAGCTGGTCGCGTTCTATCGCGATTACGACCGCCTCGCGAAGGCCTGGATCGAGCGTTACCCCGACTACTTCCACGATCTCGTCTACGAGAACCTGCTGGCGGACCCGGAAGGGCAGATCCGGAGCCTGCTCGCGCTGTGCCGGCTGTCGTTCGATCCGGCGTGCCTGCGCTCCCACGAAGTCGAGCGCAACGTGCGCACGGCGAGCGCGGGACAGGTGCGCGAGCCGCTGCGGCGCGACACGGCGCGAGCCGCCCGCTACGGCGCGCTGCTCGCACCGATGCGCCGCGCGCTCGGCGTGTCCTAGGCGGTCGGCCGGATTTG
>DAISJF010000144.1:0-5741 GCA_036821625.1 Rhodanobacteraceae bacterium | reverse complement strand
CGGTGAGCGGGAAGAAATCCTGCCCTTCGCGCGCCTTGGCGGCGGCGACCGCGGTGACCAGCACGACCGTGCCGCCCATGCTGACCATGACCGCGCCGGTTGCCTGGCGCGCGACTTCGCCCGTTTCGAGCGTGACGTCATGATTTCCGTACCGGAACGACTTTGAGACTTTTGCCACGTTATCTTTTCCTCTTGGCGAAGGCGGTCCCTTGACCGTTCTTCGGCGATCTCGCGATCGCGTTTGTTCCATTGCTGCGGAGAGCTCGTCGTTTCCGCGGAAGCGGGAATCCATGTTCCTTGCCGAAAAATGGATGCCCGCTCTCGCGGGCATGACGGCGTGAGTTTCCTGCGTGACGCTTAGCGACGAAGGCCCAGACGCTCGATCAGCGTCTTGTAGCGATCGCCATCCTTGTTCTTGAGATAGCCGAGCAGGCGGCGGCGCTGGTTGACCATCTTGAGCAGGCCGCGACGCGAGTGGTGATCCTTCTCGTGATCGGCGAAGTGCTTGGTCAGATGGTCGATGCGCGCGGACAACAGCGCGACCTGGACCTCGGGCGAGCCCGTGTCGTTGGCGGCGCGGCGGTAGTCCGCGATGATCTTGGTGGTCTGTTCGTTGGAAAGGGACATCTCGATCAATCCTGGAAGCGATTGCGAGACTTGCGAACGGTCACTCGACGAAAGCGTGCCGATGCTCCGGCGGCACGCGGCGAGTGGCGGTTCGCAAGCCCCGCGGGTTGGACGAATGTGCTGCAGTGAACAAGACATTTTACCTGCCGGAGAGCCGATAAAACAAGCGCTTACGCGGTCCGAACTACGCCGTCGGCTGCACCGCACCGGGCACCGCGTTGAACCCGCGCAGGCAGCGCAGGCGCCCGTCCGGACCCGTTTCAGCCAGCGCCACGGCCCTGCCGCGCTCATCCAGCGCCACACAACGGCCGGGAGCCGCTCCCGCGGCGTCGATGGCCTGGCCCTGCCGCAGCCGGCTGGCGTCGGCGGCATCGACCGCAACCGTCGGGTAGCCCTGGAGGCCGCGCTCCAGCGGCAGCAGCAGCGCATCGAGCGCGCCCCGATCGCCGCGCTCGGCGATGCCGCGCAATTCGTCGAGCCCGATCATGCCCGGCTCGCGAAACGGCTCGACCCAGAGGCGCCGCAACGACACGACATGCGCCCCGCAGCCGAGCCGTTCACCGAGGTCGCGCACCAGGCTGCGCACATAGGTGCCCGAGCCGCATTCAACGAACAGACGCAACGTCGACGGTGACCGCTCGATCAAACGGAACTCGTACACGTCGACGTCGCGTGGCGGCGCGTCGACCGACTCGCCTCGGCGCGCACGACGGTAGAGCGGCTCGCCATCGCGCTTGATCGCCGAGTAGACAGGGGGCACCTGCCGGATGCGGCCGGTCAGCGCTGCGAGCGCGGAGCGGATCGCATCGTCGTCGAGCGGCGGCGTCGGCCGCGTTTCGACAATCCGTCCCTCGGCGTCGTCGGTGTCGGTCGTCGCGCCGAGCCGGCATTCCGTGAAATAGGCCTTGCGCGATCCGAGCAACAGGCCCGCGATCTTGGTCGCTTCGCCGAAGCAGATCGGCAAGAGGCCCGTCGCGAGCGGATCGAGGCTTCCGACATGTCCCGCTTTCGCCGCGCCGTAGAGACGCCGCACGAGCTGCAAGGCCTGGTTCGAGCTGAGGCCCTGCGGCTTGTCGAAGAGAAGGATGCCGTGGACGGCGCGGGTGTCCGATTTCTTCATGGCGTATCAGCTGATGCGACGCCGAAGCGCTGCGTTTCGACGAAGGCCGAACCCGGTGCGTTGCAACGGCCCGTGCTGAACGAAATTCGTCGGTGCCCAGTTTCCGTACGACGATCGAATGCCTATTTCTTCGCGCCGCGATCCTCGCGCAACAGCGACTCGATCCGCTCGCCCTTGTCGACCGAATCGTCATAGCGGAAGCGCAGCTCCGGTGTGCGCCGGATGGTGAGCGTCCGCGCGAGCTCGCGACGGAATTCCTTGGCCATCTCGTTCAGCGCGGCCGTCGCGACTTTGCCCTGATCGGCCAGCAGCGTCGTGACATAGACCGTCGCGACGTCGAGATCCTTCGTTACCTCGACGTCGGACACGCTGACCGACGGCAGCGCGTGATCGCGCACCGCGGCATGGACGAGAACCGCGATCTCCTTGCGCAGCTGCGCGGAGATGCGGTCGGTGCGGTGGAAGGATTTGCTGGGCATGGTATGTGAAAGGCCAAGACGGTAGCCGGGAGCCGGACGCAATCCTTCGGATTGCTAGCCGCAAGCCGGAAAGCGAACTGCTCTCCGGCTACCGGCTACCGGCTACCGGTTACCGGTTCCCGCCTCACAGCGTCCTCGCCACCTCGATCCGCTCGAAGCACTCGATCTGATCGCCCGGCTTGACGTCGTTGTACTGCTTGACGCCGATGCCGCACTCCATACCGTTGCGCACTTCGTCGACGTTGTCCTTGAAGCGGCGCAGCGACTCGAGCTCGCCCTGGAAGATCACGGTGTTGTCGCGCAGGACGCGGATCGGCTTGTGCCGCTTGACCGTGCCTTCGATGACCATGCAGCCGGCGATCGCGCCGAACTTCGACGAGCGGAACACGTCGCGCACCTGCGCGACGCCGATGATCTCCTCGCGCACCTCGTTACCGAGCAGACCCGATGCGACCTGCTTCACCTGGTCGATCACGTCGTAGATGATCGAGAAGTAGCGCAGGTCCAGGCCGTTCGCGTCGATGATCTTGCGCGCGGAAGCATCCGCACGCACGTTGAAGCCGATGATCACGGCCTTCGACGCGGCCGCGAGCGTTGCGTCCGATTCGGTGATGCCGCCGACGCCGGATGCGATCACGTTGATCTTGATCGCGTCGGTCGTGATCGCGGTGAGCGCCTCGCGCAACGCTTCGGCCGAACCCTGCACGTCGGCCTTGACGACGATGTTGAGCGTCTGCTGGCCTTCGCCCTGGCCCATCTGAGCCATGATGTCTTCCATGCGGTTGCCGGCCTGCTTGACCAGGCGCGTCTCGCGGCGCTGATGCTGGCGCTGCTGCGCGACGTCCTTGGCCAGGCGCTCGTCCGCGACGACGACGAAATCGTCGCCCGCGTTCGGCACGCCCGAGAGACCGAGCACCTGCACCGGGATCGACGGGCCCGCCTCGGCGACCTGCTGACCGGTTTCGTCGAACAGCGCGCGCACGCGGCCGTACTCGATACCGCAGACGAGGAAGTCGCCCTTCCTGAGCAGACCCTCCTGCACGAGCACGGTCGCGACCGGACCGCGGCCCTTGTCGAGGCTCGACTCGATCACGACCCCGGCCGCGCGGCCGTCCGGACGCGCCTTGAGCTCCATGACCTCGGCCTGCACGAGGATCGCGTCGAGCAACGCATCGACGCCCTCGCCGGTCTTGGCCGAGACCGGCACGAACTGCACGTCGCCGCCCCATTCTTCCGGCACGACTTCGTGCTGCACGAGCCCTTGCTTGACGTTGTCCGGATTCGCTTCGGGCTTGTCCATCTTGTTCATCGCGACGAGCAGCGGCACTTTCGCCGCGCGCGCGTGCTGGATCGCTTCGACGGTCTGCGGCATCACGCCATCATCGGCCGCAACGACCAGCACGACGATGTCGGTCGATTGCGCGCCGCGTGCGCGCATCGACGAAAACGCGGCGTGGCCGGGCGTGTCGAGGAACGTGATCACCCCCTTCGGCGTGTCGACGTGGTAGGCGCCGATGTGCTGCGTGATGCCGCCGGCTTCGCCCGCGGCGACCTTGGTGCGGCGGATGTAATCGAGCAGCGAGGTCTTGCCGTGATCGACGTGGCCCATGATCGTCACCACGGGTGGACGCGCCGCGAGATCGCCTTCATCGGTCGTGCCGGTCTGCGCGAGCAGTGTCGTCTCCGCGCTCGTGTCCGCTGCCTGCACGACCTTGTGGCCAAGCTCTTCGGCGACCAGCACCGCGGTATCGTGATCGATGACCTGGTTGATCGTTGCCATCACGCCCATCTTGAACAGCGCCTTGACGACTTCAGCGCCCTTGACCGCCATCTTGTTGGCGAGCTCGGCGACCGTGATCGATTCACCCACGGAGACTTCGTGCACGACCGGAGCGGTCGGACGCGAGAACGCATGCGCCGGACCCGAACGAGCCTGCTCGACCTGACGCGCCTTCGGCTTCTTGCGCCCGGTGCGACGCGCGCTGCCTTCCTGCGACAGGTGCAGCTCGGCGCCGAAGTAACGCGCTGCGCCACCCTCTTCGACCTCGGCATCGCCGGCCGGCATCCGATGCGAGCCATGCACCTTCTGCTTGTGCTTGTGCGCGCCTTCGCCATCGCGCCCGCGATCGTCGCGGCGCGGACGTTCGGCCTCTTTCGGCGCAGCGGCCGGCGCAGCCGCTTCACGACGCGGCTTCGTTTCCGGTTGCTTGGCCTGCGCTTCCTCTTCGGCCTTGCGGCGCGCTTCCTCTTCGGCAGCCTTGCGGCGCGCTTCCTCGGTCGCGCGCAGCTTGGCGTCTTCTTCCTGGCGGCGGCGATCGGCTTCGGCGCGCGCGGCTTCCTCGGTCTCGCGCTTGAGCTGCGATTCCTCGAGTTTCTTGATCGCCTTTTCGCGCTCGGGATCGACCTGCGATTGCGCTTCTTCCTCGACGACGCTGCGCTTGACGTAGGTGCGCTTCTGGCGCACCTCGACATTGACGGTCTTGGCCTGCGCGCCACGCTGGCCCGGCGTCACCGTGATTTCGCTGACCGTGCGCCGCTTCAACGTGATCTGGCGCGGCGAGGAATTCGTCTCGACCGGCGCCTCGCGCTTGCCGTGCGTGCGGCGCAGGAAGCCGAGCAGCTTCACCTTCTCGGTGCTGCTGATGACCTGCTCGGGGTCGTTGAACTTCATGCCCGCCTCGGCAAGCTGCGCGAGCAGCTTGTCGATCGGCGTGCCGAGCACCTTGGCCAGTTGCTTGATTGTGACGTCCGACATCAATGTACTCCCTGACCCAGCGCGACCCGATTCATCGTTCCTGCGTTCGTTGCAACGATCAGGACGACACCGCCTCGCGCGCGGCCATGATCAGCGCCGCGGCCTTTTCCTCGTCGATGCCATCGATCCCGAACTCCATCAGCTCGTCGGTGGCGAGATCGGCAAGGTTCTCGCGCGTGATGACGCCGTGCTGAGCCAGCTCGAACGCGGTGCCCTCGTCCATGCCTTCGATGGCGACCAGATCATCGTCCGGCTTGTGCTCCTCGATCTCTTCCTCGACCGCGAGCGCATCGGTGAGCAGCGCATCGCGCGCACGCGCGCGCAGCTCCTCGACGATGTCCTCGTCGAAGCCCTCGATGCCGAGCAGCTCGGCCGTCGGCACGTAGGCGATTTCCTCGACCGTCGAGAAGCCTTCCTGGACCAGGATCTGCGCGATCTCGTTGTCCACCTCGAGCTTCTCCATGAAAAGCGCACGCGCCGCTTCCTGCTCGGCCTCGCTCTTCTGGCGCACCTGATCGGCCGTCATCACGTTGAGCTGCCAGCCGGACAGCTTGCTGGCGAGGCGCACGTTCTGCCCGCCGCGCCCGATCGCCTGCGACAGCTTGTCCTCGGCGACTGCGATGTCCATCGAATGCTTTTCCTCGTCGACGATGATCGACTGCACCTCGGCCGGCGCCATCGCGTTGATCACGAACTGCGCCGGACTCTCGTTCCACAGCACGATGTCGATGCGCTCGCCGTTGAGCTCGTTCGACACCGC
>DAISJF010000143.1:0-5741 GCA_036821625.1 Rhodanobacteraceae bacterium | reverse complement strand
GACGCCCTCCCTGAATGGGATATCGGAATATTCACTGCCGATCGATAGTTTTTTTCCGCCGGCAGGCATAGAACGAGCTCATCGGCGGCCTTCTGACCGCGATCCAGCAGCATTTGGGATCCGGTTCCGAGGCCAACGCCGTGATCACGGCGTTCAACCGTCTGGCCGAATCGCAGAAACAGGACATGCTGAATTTCCTGCGTTCGCTGTGACGGATCCCTTGTCGCCTGGTGGCGGCGGCAGCTGAAATGACGAAAGGGCTTGGCTTCTGCCGAGCCCTTTTTGTGCCGTCCACGCTGTCATCAAGCGAAAAAAGAGTTCGTCCATGAGGCGGATCGCGCCGGCGCGCTAATCGAACCCGTCCGCGAAAATCTCGTCGGTGTCTTCGCGCACTTCGATCGTGCTGTCGGCGTTCATCGCCGGGCGACGCACGATGCGACCCGACGGATAGAACTCGACCTCGACGTCGACGCCGCTCCTCGCGCCAAGCCCGAAGTGGCGCTCGCTCACCGGCCTTCCGTAGTAGCTCGGCGCGGCCTGGAAGTCGTAGATCGCGACGGACTCGTATCCGACGAGCTGCTGCGTGCCCGGCGCGTACAACCGGATCTTCGCGCCCGCCGCGCCGCGATTGCCGTGGCTGCCGATCGGACGCACGTCGAGCCAGTGCTGCGCGGGGTTGTCGTTGCGGTAGAGCCTGACCTGATACGGCTCGTCCAGGTTCGCATAGCCCGCGATGTCGAGGTCGCCGTCGCCGTCGATGTCGCCGAACGCGAGGCCGCCGTCGATCGAGCACGGACAAGTGTCGACGATGCCCCACGCATCATTCATGTACGCGAAATGCGCTGCGCCGGTGCCACGCAACAGCATCAGGTAGTACTTGCCGTTCATCAGGATGTCCGGGATGCCGTCGTTGTCGAAATCGGCGGTGACGGCGGTTCCCCATTGTGCATAGGTCAGCGTCTGCTGCCCGACGCCGCTCACGGCATCGGGTACGAGCGTGAAGACGCCGTGGCCGTCGTTTCTGTAGACGACCGGCGGCAATTGCTTGTTGTCGATCGCGATGAGATCGAGATCGCCGTCGAGGTCGTAGTCGCCGACGCCCTTGACGACGAGCCCGTCGGCGGGAAGGCCCGCCGCGGCAGTCTGGTCCGAAAACTGCGGCACGCCGGCGACGAGCCCGTCGTTGCGGTAGTAGATCGTGTGGCCCGGCGTGTCGTCGTAGCCGCCGCCGACCATGACGAGCAGGTCGATGTCGCCGTCGTCGTCGAAGTCGCCGGGAATCACGTTTGCGTTGTTGTTGCTGTCGGTGCCGGGGATCACGATCGAATAGCTGTCCTGTGCGAAACCGCCCGCGCCGTCGCCGAAATCGATCTCGATGCCCGGCGGCGCGGTGCGCAGCCAGTCGACGCGACCGTCGCGATTGAAATCGGCCAGTATCTGCGTGCGCGCGGTGTTGCCGTCGCGCGTGATGTTCGTCGCCTCGAAGTCGAGCTGACCCGGCGTCGAGGCGTTCCGCCACCACTGCGCGCCGCCGTCGACGTAGGTCATCGTCAGATCGTTCCTGCCGTCCTCGTCGAAGTCGTAGCTGAGATGGATTTCGGTCGTCGGATACGTGCCCGGCGCGACGACGAAGTGACCGCTGCCGTCGCCGAGCAGCGCCAGCGCATCGCCGCCGCCGTGGCTGCTGAGGAAGAGATCGAGGGTGCCGTCGTCGTCGAGGTCGACGAAATGCAGGCCGCTCAGCCACCAGTCGGGGTTGGCCGCGTACTCCGCGTCGACGATCGCCGTGACCCCGGATGCGTCCGTGATGTCGGTGAATTGCGCGCTCGCGATATCCGCGCCGAACAGGACCGCGACGAGGATCACCCAACCGGCGGGTCGAAACATCGAAGCCTCCACGCTTTCCTCGATTTGGCACGCGATGGTGCGCGCGTTTCGCGGGCGCGAATGCGAAGTCGGACAACAAGCGGAGGAAATTCAGTAGTAGAGGGAGTGTGCCGAGGGGCGGCGCCTGTCACGATGCCGGTGCGGACGGCTCGCCGTCCATGGCCGCAGGACGGGAGCACGATGTACGCTTCAGGCGCTCGGAAATTTCGAAGGAGAAGGTCATGCGATCGTCTCACTTGTCTTGGCGGGCCGCATTCGTGTCTGCGCTGATTCTTGCGATCTGCACCGCCACGGAATCGAGCGCAGCGGCTGCCCCGGTTTCGGTATCGCCGCGCATCACGGTCCTCTACGATGCGTTCGGCAAGGATCCGACGATGACGAAGGACTGGGGTTACGCGGCCCTGGTCGAGACCAGCGGCAAGCGCATCCTGTTCGATACCGGCGACAACCCGGAGATTCTTGCAAGGAACGCCAAGGCCAAGGGCGTGGACCTGACGAGGCTGGACTTCGTAGTCATCTCCCACCGACACGGCGACCACATCGGCGGGCTCACCTTCATCCGGAAAATCAATCCGAGAGTCAGGATTTACGCACCCAAAGAAAACTTCGGCGTGTTCGGTTCCGACCTGCCGAGCAGCTTTTATCGCAAAGACGCATCGCTCCCCGCCGAGATGCGCTACTACGGTGGTACGCCGCCCGAGACGATGAAATTCGGCACGGCGTTTCCCGGCGCGAACTTCGAGTTGATCGACAAGACCACGGAAGTGGCGCCCGGTATTACGCTGATCGCGCTGACATCCGACGCGCCCGGGACCAGGGAATTGAAAGAGCTGTCGCTGGCCATCGACACGGCGGACGGCATCGTGCTGGTGGTCGGCTGCGCGCATCCGGGAATAGAGTCGATCGTTGCCGAAGCGGCCCGGATCAATCCGCACATTCACTTGATCGCCGGGGGACTCCATCTGGTTGTCGCGCAGGACCCGGCCATCGAAGAGGTCGCCACTGCCCTGCATGACACTTATCGCGTCGATTACGTCGCGCCGGGTCACTGCACGGGCGAGCCGACATTCGCAGCGCTGCAGAGGACTTTCGGCAGTCGATACGTCTATGCCGGATTGGGAACAACGCTGGACGTGGGTGCGAATCTGCGCACCGATTCCGACGCGAATGCTTCGCGTAACCTGAGCGAAAGCGACTTGCGAAGTTATCGAGCGCTGCTGGCTCAAAGCGATGACTTCGATGAGCGCGGCCGCGAGGCAGCGCGATTCGCGCAGGTGCCGTGATGGGACGGCTCAACGCAGGCGCGTACCTCGCCGGGGGAAAGCTGATCCAGTAGCGCTCGCGCACGACCGGCGTACCGTCGGCATTGATCGAATGCCAGGCGAGCGCGCGCGACGCGGGCATGAAGACGCCCGCGATAATTGGGTCATGTTTGCGCACGCGCGTGCGTCGGCCGGGTGTTCCGTCGCTGGCGAGATCGCCGGAGCAAACCAAATCCGGCCCATCACCATCCAACGCCTCGGTTCGGTCTTGCCAGGGGCAGGCGGCGGGGTGTCGCGTCCGCGCTTTCCCCGCTCTCCGGCCAGACCTGTTGGCTGCTTCGGTCACGCAACCGACGGCGGCGCGCGCCGCGAAGGAGATATAACCATGTTCGAAGGTTTCGTTCGCGATGTCGCTTATGCGTGGCGGGCGCTATTGCGCCGGCGGGGATTCCTGATCGGCGCAGTGGTGACGCTGGCGCTCGGGGTCGGGACGAATACCGCGATGTTCGGCGTGGTCAACGCGGTGCTGCTGGCGCCGCTGCCGTTCGCGCAGCCCGACAAACTGGTCGCGTTCCATTTCACCGATCGGCTGAAACCGACCGATCGCGGGCCCTTGTCGGTGGCCGATTACCAGGACACCGCACCGCAGCTCACGACGTTTGCATCCGTGGCGGCCTATACCGACAGTCATTTCACGATCGGCGGCGATGGCGATCCGGAGCAGGTGCGCGGAGTCTGGGGCACCGGCGCGCTGCTGCAGACGCTGGGCGTGCCGCCGGCGCTCGGCCGCACGTTCGTGGCGGCCGACGACGTGGCCGGCGGCGACAATCAGGTGGTGCTGAGCCACGACCTTTGGCAGCGGCGCTACCGCGGCTCGACCGATGTGCTCGGGCGTCCGATCCTTCTCAACGGCAGGAGCTACACCATCGTCGGCGTGATGCCGCGCGGCTTCCAGTTTCCGCTGCGCGAGGCGACGGGGCTGGCGGGGCCCGTGATGCTGTGGATACGGCATCCGTCCGAACCGCCGACGCGACGCGGTCCTTATTACCTGTGGGGCGTGGGGCGTCTCGCGCCGAACGTGTCGCTGGAGCAGGCAAACGCGCAACTCGCGACCGTTGCCGCGCGGATCGCGTCCGCGCATCCCGAGACCAACGCGGAATGGACGCTGACCGCTCTGCCGCTGAAGGACGCGTTCGTCGGCAGCAGCCGGCTTACGCTGTATGCCTTGTTCGTGGCGACGGCGCTGGTATTGCTGATTGCGGCCGCCAACGTTTCGAACCTCTTGTTGTCGCGCGGCACCGCGCGCCGACGCGAGCTCGCAATCCGCGTCGCGCAGGGAGCGGGGCCGAGCCACTTGTTGCAGCAGCTGCTGGCCGAGGGCGCGTTGCTGGCCGCACTCGGCGCCGCCAGCGGCGTCGTGCTCGCCGCCGTCGCGCTCAAGGTTCTGGTCGCGATCGCTCCGGCCGATGTCCCGCGACTCGAGCTCGCTTCGATCGACGGCGTGGTACTCGCATTCAACGCCGTCGTGGCGGCCTTCTGCGCGATCGGCTTCGGCCTTCTGCCCGCGCGTCGCGCGACGCGCATGGATGCGTACGACGCGCTGCGTCCGAGCGCGACCAGCACCGCAACGCCGGACGCCGGGCGCGTTCGCCGCATCCTGGTCGGAGCCGAGGTCGCTCTCAGCTTCGTCGTGCTCGTCGCCACCGGCTTGCTGATCGGCAGCTTGAGCCGCCTCGAGCACGTCGAACCGGGAGTCGTGCAGCCGGAGCAGGTGTTGAGCCTGCAGCTCGACCTGCCGACCGCGCGCTACGGCGACGCGCGGAAGCTGCATGCGTTCTATGAGCAGGTGCTCGAGCGCAGCGGCGCGCTGCCCGGCGTCGTCTCGACCGGCATCGGCATGAGCCTGCCGCCGAATCTGGAGACGATCTCCGACAGCTACCTGGTCGAAGGACAGACGCCCCAGAACGGAACCGCCGAACCTGCGGTGCCGCTTCTGTTCGTGGACGCGGGGTACTTCACCACGCTCGGCATGCCGCTGTTGCGCGGTCGCACGTTTGCGGCCAGCGACGGCCCGGACGCACCCGGGGTCGCGATCATCAATGCGGCGCTGGCTGCGCGCCACTTTCCCGGCCAGGATCCGATCGGGAAACGCATCAAGATCGGCGGCGCGGAACGACCGGAAAACCGCTGGCTCGAAATCATCGGCGTGGTCAGCGACGTGCACTACAGCGGTGTGGAGAAAGCGGCGGAACCGGCTCTCTACATGTCGTTCCGCCAGAACGAATGGCTCAGCACCTACCTGCTGCTGCGCACGCGCGGCGATCCGAACGGGCTCGTGGCGCCGGTGCGCCAGATGATCGGCGCGCTCGACGGCGAGCTCGCCATCACCGACATCCGCACGATGCGCGAGCGCTTCGATGCCGCGATCGGCGCGCCGCGCTTCCGCTCGCTGCTCTTCACGGCGTTCGGAGTGCTCGGTCTCTTGCTGGCGGCGATCGGCTTGTATGCGGTAACGGCGACGATTGTCGCCGAGCGCACGCGCGAAATCGGCGTGCGCATGGCGCTTGGTGCGCACGCACGCACCGTCGTCGG
>DAISJF010000142.1:0-5781 GCA_036821625.1 Rhodanobacteraceae bacterium | reverse complement strand
GGGAATAGGGAATAGGGAATAGGGAATAGGGAATAGGGAATAGGGAATAGGGAATGGGGAAGTCCATCGATTCCCCATTCTCCATTCCCCATTCCCCCTCTACGGCGTATCCACGAAAATCCCTCCACGTCCGCCGCTCGCCGCGGTCTGCGCCAGCTCGTCGAGCGATTGCTCCGGGTAGTTGAGGACTCTCAGCAGCATCGGCAGGTTGAGGCCCGAGACGCAGTGCATGTGCACGCCGAGCGACGGCAGCCGGTTGGCCACGTTGCAAGGGGTAGCGCCGTACAGATCGGAAAGCACCAGCACGCCGTCGCCGCCGTCGAGCTCGCGCGCGCGCGCGGCCGCATCGCGCAAGGTCTGATCCGGATCCGCGTTCGCCGCCACTTCCTGGATTTCGACCGAAAGCGGCAGCGGACCGAGCACGTGGCGCGCGGCCGACACGAGCGCCGCGCCCATCGATTCGTGAGTGAGGAGGAGGACGCCGACGCTCATGGGGGCAATAAAGACGGCAGCCGGTAGCCGGTAGCCGGTAGCCGGAAGGCAAGGGTTCCGAGAGAAGGCGAGCGGCGCGCTGCGCTCTCCGGCTCCCGGCTGCCGGCTCCCGGCTCCCGTCTTCCGCTGAACCAACTCATTCCAACTCCCGGTGATAACTCAACACCTGCCGATACGTCTGCCTGAAATGATCGGCCAGCTGCTCGGCCAGATACACGGAGCGATGGCGGCCGCCGGTGCAGCCGATGCAGATGGTGACGTAGCTGCGCCCTTCGGCCTCGAAGCGCGGCAGCCAGCGATCGAGGAAGCGCACGAGATCGTCGCGGAACGCGATGACTTCGGGCCGTGCTTCCAGCCATTCGCGGACGGGCGCGTCCTTGCCGGACAGCGGCCGCAGGTTCGATTCCCAGTGCGGGTTCGGCAGGCAGCGCGCATCGAACACGAAATCCGCATCGGTCGGCACGCCGCGCCGGTACGCGAACGATTCGAACAGCAGGGTCAGCCCGCCGTCGACGAGGCCCATCTCGGTGATGACGAGCCTTCGCAGCTGGTGCACGTTGAGATCGCTGGTGTCGATGACGCGGTCGGCGATCGAGACCATCGGCCGCAGCAGACGGCGCTCGGTCGCGATCGCCTCGGCGAGGCCGAGGCCTTCGGTCGACAGCGGATGGCGACGGCGCGTTTCCGAATAGCGTTTGATCAGCACTTCGTCGCGCGTGTCGAGAAAGACGAGCCGATAAGCGATCTGCGATTGCGCGAGCTCGGCCAGAATCGCCGGCAGCCGGTTCAGATTCTCGGCGCGGTTGCGCACGTCGACGCCGACCGCGAGCTTGTGGTGCAGACCGGCTGCGCCCTGCGAGATCGCCTGCACGAACGCCGGCATCAGCGCGGCGGGCAGGTTGTCGACGCAGTAGTAGCCGAGATCCTCGAGCGTGCGCAGAGCGACCGTCTTGCCGGAACCGGAAAGACCGCTGACGATGATCAGCTCGGCCGGCGTCGGGGCCGACGGCGGTTCGCCGGGTGTCTTCTCTTTCTCTACCATGGAGGCAGGCGGCGCAGCTGGTGCGCCTGGCGGTCGATGAAGGTCTGCGCGGGATCGAATCCCTTGGTCTTCAGCATATGGCTGCGCACGGCCGCTTCCGCAAGGACCGCGATGTTGCGGCCCGGCGCCACCGGGATCGTGATGCACGGGATCTGCACGTCGAGCACCTCGCGGTAACCAACGTCGCCGGTGAGCCGCGCCATGCCGTCGCCCGGCGCATCGAGCTTCTGCGGCTTCAGATGCACGATGAGGCGCAGGTATTTCGATGGCTTGACGGCGGTCTGGCCGAACATCTCGCGCACGTTGAGCACACCGAGGCCGCGCACTTCGAGCAGGTCGCGCAGCATGTCGGGACAATTGCCGTCGATCACGTCGGGCGCGATCAGCGTGAATTCGGGCGCGTCGTCGGCGACGAGGCGGTGCCCGCGCGTGATCAGCTCGAGCGCAAGCTCGCTCTTGCCGGTGCCGCTTTCTCCGGTGATGAGCACGCCGATCGAGTAGACCTCCATCAGCACGCCGTGCAGCGTCACCTGCCGGGCCAGCGAGCGCGCGAGGTGGTATTGCAGATAAGTCAGCAGCTCGTGGCCGCGCTTCGGGCTGATCCAGAGCGGCGTCTGCGATTCCTCGGCGGCCTGGCGCAGGTCGGCAGGGATGGTCTGATCCTTCGTGACGAGCAGAGCCGTGGGACGATACGCGATGATCTTCTCGACGGTCTCCCAGCGCTGGCGCGAATCGAGGCTGTCGAGGTAGTTGAGCTCCTCGGTGCCGATGATCTGCACCTTGTTCGGATAGATGATGTTGAGATAACCGACCAGCGAAGGCCGCCGCGACGTCGCGCCGCCCGGCTCGAACATGCGGGTTTCGCCGCGCATGCCGGCCACCCAGCGCAGCGCCATGCGCTCGCTGACGGCGTCGAATAGCTGGCGGGCGGAAAGCCTTTCCATCGTCGAAGTCCGGGGCCTGCGGTGCGTCGCTCGCAATGCCAGACTGCCACAGTGTACGGACAGTGACCAAACGCCGCCCGCGGCGCGGCGCGCGTCGCGATCTAGCGGCCGCTCGCGGCCCGGCGCAACCGCTCCCGCAGCGCGTCCGCGTCGGGCGCGGCGCGCAGCTCCCGGGTCAGCTCGGCGTTCGAGAACAGCTCGGCCAGCTCGGCCAGGAGCTTGAGGTGCTGATCGGTGAAGTGTTCGGGGACGATCAGCGCGGCCACGAGATCGACCGGCTGGCGGTCGTCGGCGCCGAAATCGATCGGACGAGCAAGGCGCACGAACGCGGCGCGCGCCTCGGGAACCGCGGCCGTGCGTCCGTGCGGAATCGCGACGCCGTGGCCGAGACCCGTCGAGCCCAATGACTCGCGCGCCTCGAGCGCGGCATGCACGATCTCGGCATCGCCGCTGCCCGCGAGCAGATCTGCCAGACGCGCGATCGCGGTGGCCTTGTCGTCCGCGACGAAGTCCGTCCGCACCCGCTCCGGGGACAGCAGGTCAAGAAATCGCATGAGCGGAACGAGTTATCCGTGGCGCTGGGAGGCGACAGGGCGCCAATGGTACCGGCGTTTTGCGGCAGGCGGGCGGATCGGGTTGCCGCGGACGCGCCGAACCGTCCAGCGCGCGGACGGTCCAGCGTCCCGACCGGCCCGCGAATCAGCTGTAGCGCGTGGCACGTACCGTTTCTGCGTGGTGGTCGGTCAGTTTTTCCTTGTGCTTGCGCACCTGCTTGTCGATCTTGTCGACGAGCGCGTCGATCGCCGCATACATGTCGGTCGCGGTCGCATTGGCGTGCAACGTGCGCCCGGCCTTCTTGCCCGAGAAATGCATCGTGGCTTCGGCCTTGTGCAGGACTTTCTCGACGCCCAGCACGATGCTGAGCTCATGCAGATTGTCGAAGTGGCGCGTGATCCTCTTGAACTTGCCGGTGGCGTAATCACGCAGCGCGGGGGTGACTTCGACGCTATGACCCTGAATGGAGATCTGCATGGCGAATTCCTCGTTGGAACGTCCGGAAGCGCCGGACGCGTGGTGCGGTCGTGAGGCCCTGCGGTGTCGCTCGTCGATCGCAGGGACACCGAAGGCACTGGCTCCCGGCTCGCGCCGGGACGACGAAGATTCAGCGGTCGGCGTGTTCCTCCTTGTCGGTGAGAGGGGCTGTTGCGAGGTCCTCGAATATTGAGACCGGCGCGCGGCGAAACGGTTCCTGGGAGGGCGGAAACGGAGATCGCGTCGCGCGGGCAACGGAAGTCTGCATGCGGCGCCTCAACCCAGACGGCTGCGGTCGTTCGACGACGGGATGTTCATCGCCTCGCGATATTTCGCGACGGTGCGCCGGGCGACGCTGATGCCGCGGCGGTTCAGCTCGGCCGCGAGCGCCTGGTCGGACATCGGCCGCGCCGGCTTCTCGTCGCCGATCAGTTTCTTGATCATCGCCTGGATCGCGGTCGCGGACGCGGCGCCGCCGTCGACGGTCGAGACGCCGCTCGAGAAGAAATACTTGAACTCGAACGTGCCGCGCGGCGTGTGCAGGTACTTGCGCGTGGTGACGCGGCTCACGGTCGATTCGTGCATGCCGATCTCCTCGGCGACGTCCTTGAGCACGAGCGGACGCATCGCCTCGGCGCCGAATTCGAGAAACGCTTCCTGCGCGCGCACGATCGAAGTCGCGACCTTCAGCATCGTCTCGGCGCGCGTCTTCAGGCTCTTGATCAGCCAGCGCGCTTCCTGGAGCTGGCCGCGCAGGTACGAGGCATCCTCGCGGCGCGCCTTCGCGATCAGGCTCGCATAGTGTTCGTTGATGCCCAGGCGCGGCTGGCAGCCTGGCGCGAGCACGACGTGCCAGCGTCCGCCGATCTTGCGCGCATACGCGTCGGGCGCGACATATTCGGCGCTCGCGTTCGAGTAGCCGACGCCGGGCTTCGGCGTCAGCGAGCGGATCAGCGCGACCGCGGATTCGAATTCCTCCTCGCTCGCGTGCACGCGCTGGCAGAGCCGGTTGCGGTCCTGCCGCGCCAGCGCTTCGAGGTGCTCGTCGACGATCGTGCGCGCCAGCGCGAGCGCCGGCGTCGATTTATCGAGCGTGTCGAGCTGCACGCTGAGGCATTCCTTCAGCGAACGGCTCGCGACGCCGACCGGATCGAAGCGCTGCAGGCGATGGCGCACCGCCTCGATCTCGTCGGCCGTGACCGAATAGAGCGAGGCCAGGCTTGTCTGGATCGCCTCGTCGGGCTCGCTGAGATATCCGTCGTCGTCGATCGCCTCGATCAGCGTCGCCGCGATCGCACGGTCGCGCGTCGACATCGGCGTGAGGTTGAGCTGCCAGAGCAGGTGATCGCGCAGATCCTCCACTTCGGCGTCCTGCGGCTCGAGGCCATCCTCGTCGAGCGGCGTGCCGCGATAGTCGGAGCGTTCGAGCTCGAGATCGAGCGGCTCGGTGTCGGCCTCGGCCTGGGATTCGGCGGTTTCGGCGGGCGCCTCGTCGGCGCCGTCGAGACCGTCCGCGTCGTTCGCATCGAGCTCGCCGTCCTCGGCGCCGTCGGCCTCGAGCTCGAGCAGGGGGTTGGACTCGATCGCCGTATTGAGCTCCAGCTCCAGCTCCATGCTCGACAGCTGCAACAGGCGAATGGCCTGCTGCAGCTGCGGCGTCAGCGCCAGCTGCTGGTTGAGGCGGATCTGCAGCGCGGGTTTCATGCCCAAATCGTGCCAACTCCCCAGATGAGCCATCCTAGCGCCAAAAAAGCGGGCGGGGCAGGCTTGACGTCACGTTTGGAGAGGTGGAGGCTGGGCGGGATTGGGGGTGGTCCGGGGACGCGGAACGGTGGCTGGTTAATCGGTAGCGGATAGCCGGGAGCCGGTAGCCGGTAGCCGAAGATCAAGAGAGCGCTGCTTTCCGGCTACCGGCTCCCGGCTACCGGTTCCCGTCGTCCGGTCTCCGCCGCGCCTCCCCCAACTCCCCGCACAACGCTCACATTCGAAACTCACGCCCCAGATACACCTCGCGAACCTGCTCGTTGGCCAAGATTTCGGCCGGAGCGCCCTGCGCCAGCACGGCGCCGTCGCTCATGATGTACGCGCGCTCGCAGATGCCGAGCGTCTCGCGCACGTTGTGATCCGTGATCAGGATCCCGATTCCGCGCGACTTGAGCTGGCGCACGATGCGCTGGATGTCCACCACCGAGATCGGATCGATTCCCGCAAACGGCTCGTCGAGCAGCATGAAGCGCGGCTTGGCCGCGAGCGCGCGCGCGATCTCGACGC
>DAISJF010000141.1:0-5796 GCA_036821625.1 Rhodanobacteraceae bacterium | reverse complement strand
CGAAAAGCCCGAGCTCGTCGTGCCCGAGATCGAAGCGATCGACACGCCGACGCTGGTAGAGCTCGAGCGCGCCGGCCTCACCGTGATTCCAACCGCGCGTGCGGCGCGGCTGACGATGAATCGCGAGGGCATCCGCCGCCTCGCAGCGGAGGAGCTCGGCTTGCCGACGTCGCCGTATCGGTTCGTCGATACGCGCGAGGACTATCGCGCCGCGATCGAGGCGCTGGGTCTTCCGTGCGTCATCAAGCCCGTGATGAGCAGCTCCGGAAAGGGCCAGAGCATCGTGCGCGGCGCGGGAGACGCGGACGCCGCCTGGGACTACGCGCAATCCGGTGGCCGCGCGGGACAAGGACGCTGCATCGTCGAAGGCTTCGTCGATTTCGATTACGAGATCACGCTCCTGACCGTGCGTCATGCCGGCGGGACCGACTACTGTGCGCCGGTCGGGCATCTGCAGGAGCAGGGCGACTATCGCGAGTCCTGGCAGCCGCAGCCCATGAGCGCGGCCGCGCTGGCCGAGGCGCAGCGACAGGCCGGCGCGGTCACCGGAGCGCTCGGCGGCTCGGGCCTGTTCGGCGTCGAGTTCTTCGTCAAGGGCGACGCGGTGATCTTCTCGGAAGTCAGCCCGCGCCCGCACGACACCGGCCTCGTCACGCTGATCTCGCAGGATCTCTCGGAATTCGCGCTGCATGCGCGCGCGATCCTCGGCCTGCCGATTCCGCTGATCCGCCAGCTCGGTCCTTCGGCCTCGTGCGCCGTGCTCGCGCACGGCGACGGCAATCGGCCGCGATATCACGGCGTCGCCGATGCGCTCGAGGAACCGGATACGATGCTGCGCCTGTTCGGAAAACCCGAGGTGCGCGGCCACCGACGCATGGCCGTGACGCTCGCGCGGGACGCCGACATCGACTCCGCCCGCGCGAAGGCGCGCCGTGCTGCGTCCCGACTTTCGATCGAGCTCTGAGAACCGCGCACAGACCCATGGCCGATTCGCCCAACTATGCCGTATTCCTGTTTCCGCAGGCGCTCGAAGCGCTCGGCGAGCCGATCAAGCCGTACGTGCGCGACGAGCCGCTCGGCCCGCACATCGTCTGCACCGAGATCGACGCGTCGGGTCCGTTCTTCGGCATGACGTTGATCGGCCAGGGCAAGCAAGGCCAGCCGCTGCACCTCGAGATCATGGTGCCGTCATCCATGGTCAAGCTGGTCATGTCGATGCACGGCGAGCACGACATCGGCTTCGTCTAGTCCGCAACCGCCGGGCGCGGCGCAATTCGCCACGGATCCGCGTTTCCTCCGATACGACGCTCGCCTGTCGGCGTCGGGAGGAGGAAAGATGCGGACGTTTTCGCTGCAGCACCTGGGCGTCGCGGCGCTGAAACCGCTGTCCCGCTGCCTTTCGATCGCGCTTGCGATGCCGGTGGCCGCCGCGGTCGCCCACGCCACCGATCGCGCGCCGCCGAGCGCACACATCCGCGCGATCCTCGAAAGGACGCCGCCGGCCGTTCCGGCGGATTCCGTGGCCGTCACGAACTGCAACGACAGCGGCCCGGGCAGCCTGCGCGATGCCGCCACGAACGCCGTCGACGGCGAAACCATCGATCTGACGCAAACCGGCTGCAGCGAGATCACGCTCACGACCGGCTCGATCGTCATTGCGGCGAACAGCCTCACGCTGCAAGGTCCCGGCGCGTTGTCTCTCACGATCAGCGGCGACTACATCTACTCGCCGCTGGAGCACATCCAGGACGGCGTGCTGGCCGTCAACGACCTGACGATACGCGACGGGCACAAGTACTTCGACAACGAACAGCTCGCCCCCGCGAAAGGCGGATGCGTGTCCTCGAACGGCACGGTGTCGCTTTCGCACACATGGGTGACGAACTGCCACGTCAACAATTCATCGGGCTCCTACGGCGCGCTCGGCGGCGGCGTATACGCGTATACGGCCGTCTCGATGTCGAACAGCGTCGTGACCGACAACCGGGCCTCGGCTTATCGTCAGTACGCCTACGGCGGCGGCGTGTACAGCCACGGATCGCTGACCGTCATCGACAGCGTGATCAGCGGCAACGTTACGGAGATGTTCCTCGGGACATCTGCGGGCGCCGGCGCGGCGGTCGGATACCACAATCGCAGCGGCCGCGACAGCGTGATCAAGTACAGCACGATCGACGGCAACGAGGCGAACGGCTATCTGTCGGATCTCAACATCGGCGGCGGCCTCGTGCTGACCGGCGACGTCACGATCCTTGCAACTACGGTCTCGAACAACGTCGCAGACTATACCGGCGGCCTCGTTCTCAAGCCCGACTCCTACACCAGCGCGCCGTGGATCCTGCAGAACAGCACGATCTCCGGGAATCAAGCCGCCCGCGGAATGACGGCCTTGTTTTCCGGGGCGAATGCGATCGACATCTCGAACTCCACCATCGCGTTCAACGAGACGTACGGCCTGTTGTACGGCTCGGCCCTGTTCATTCAGACGACCGCCGATCTCGAGAGCACGATCGTCGTCGACAACGTGCAGATCGGTGCGGAGCGGCAGGAGAACGACATCGGCGGAGCATCCGGCGCGACCCTGACGGGCGCCGGCGATCTGATCGGCTTCTCGCTTCTCGGCCTGCCGGGAGACACGATCCGAACGGACCCGCTGTTGCAGCCGCTCGCCTATAACGGCGGCCCGACGCGGACGCATGCGCTCCCGGTCGGCAGCGCAGCCGTCGATGCCGGCAACGATGTCGCCGGCCTCACCTACGATCAGCGCGGCGGCGGCCACCCGCGCGTGATCGGATCGGGACCGGACATCGGCGCTTTCGAGCTCGATCCCGACGCGATCTTCGCGAACGGCTTCGACTGACGGAAATCCGTCAGTGTTCCTCGCGCAATTCGGACCACACGCCGTTGCGCAGCACTTCGAGCGGGCGGAAGCGCGCCTTGTAGTCCATCTTCGGATGGCCCTCGATCCAGAAGCCGAGATACAGGTGATCCAGCCCGCGCTCGCGCGCGAGCTGGATCTGGGTCAGGATCGCGAACGTGCCGAGCGCACGGTCCGCGCGCGCCGTATCGAAATAGGTGTAGACCGCGGACAACCCATCCGTGCAGAAATCGGTGACCGCGACCGCGATCAGGGCGCGATCCTCGCGGAACTCGATGAATCGTGTCGGGCTCCACGACGTGTAAAGGAACCGCGCGAAGTCTTCCGGCCGCGCGTCGTCCATTCCGCCGGCCGGATGGCGCGTCTGCAGATAGTGCCGATAGAGCGCGAAGTGCTCTTCGCTGTAGCCGGCCGGCACGATGCGCAGCTCGACCGCGGCGTTGCGGGCGATGCAGCGCTTCTGGCTGCGGTTCGGGCGAAAGCGCGCGACCGGCACGCGACACGCGATGCAGGCCTTGCAGTTGGAGCAATGCGGGTAGTAGACGTGCCCGCCGGCGCGGCGATAACCGCGCTGCACGGCGAGCTCGTAGAGCTGCGGCAGCTGCGGCGCGCTCGGGTCGATGACGAGATTCTGCGCGGTGCGCTCGCCGAAATAGCCGCACGCGTGCGGAAGGGTCTGGAACAGGCGGACGACGTCCGAGCGCATGCGCCCTGTTTAGCGCGAGATCTCGGTCAATGCAATGAGGGCGATCACACCTGCGATCAGGGCGAAGACCACCAGCTTGATGCGCATGGACACGCGCCGATGCTGCGAGGTATCGCCGGCCCCGCGCGCGGCGGCCAGCTCATCGGCGAAGCGGGTCGCCGGCTCGAGCCCCGCATCGCGCAGCACCTGACGCGCGCGCGTCTGATCTTCCGAGCGCACGACCCAGACCTGCGGCCACGATTCGCGGTCGCCGCGCTCGGTGTAGCTGAACCGTTTCCAGTCCGAACCCTGATACGCGCGGCGGTTGCTGATCGTGGTCTGGATGCCGTGCTCGGCCATCAACGCGACGACGCGCTCGATGTTCGCAGTGCGCGGGGAGGTGTAGATCTGCCGCATGTTGCTTCAATGAAATAACGAGGTCGCGCTCCGCGCGACGATCACTCTCCCTCTCCCGCCGGCGGGAGAGGGCACGTGAGGGAAGGCTTGGCAGTACCTGTCCAAGAGCACCCCTCATCCGCCTTCGGCACCTTCTCCCGCAATGCGGGAGAAGGGAACGCTTTTATACCGCATCGCCGGACTCGGCGCGTAATCGGATCAAACCTTCCTGCGCCGTCGACGCGATCAGCCTGCCGTCCTCCGAGTAGATCATCCCGCGCGCGAGCCCGCGTGCACCCTGCGCGGTCGGGCTGTCACAGGAATACAGCAGCCACTCGTCGATCCGGAATGGCCGGTGGAACCACAGCGCATGGTCGAGGCTCGCCATCTGCACGTTCTTCTGCAGATACGAGATCGCGTGCGGAAACGTCGTCGTGCCGATCAGATGGAAGTCGGATGCATACGCCAGCATCGCCCGGTGCAGGACGACATCGTCCGGCGCGCGGCCGCTCAGGCGAAACCACACATGCTGGTACGGCGGCTGCTTGCCCGGCTTGAGCTCGTCGCGCGGATGGACTCGGCGGAACTCGAAAGGTCCGCGCATGCTGAGCCATCGGCGCAGCTTGGCCGGAATCTTCTCGAGCTCTTCGGCCGGGATCGTCGGCCGCGCGGGCAGATCCTCGGCCCTCGGCACCGCCGGCATCGGCATCTGGTGTTCGACGCCGGGCTCGGCGATCTGGAACGAAACCGAGCAGTTGAAGATCGACTGGCCGTGCTGGATCGCGACCACGCGCCGCACCGAAAAGCTGCCGCCGTCGCGCGTACGCTCGACGTTGTATACGATCGGGTGCGCGATATCGCCGGCGCGCAGGAAGTACGCGTGGAGCGAGTGTGCGCTGCGTTCCGGATCGACGGTCTGCTGCGCGGCGGACAGCGCCTGACCGAGCACCTGTCCACCGAACACCCGACGCGTGCCGATGTCGCGGCTCTCGCCGCGGAACAGGTTGTCTTCGAGACGTTCGAGGCGGAGCAGGGCGACGAGCTCGTCGACGAATGCGTCGGTCATTGGGATGGGGATGGTGTGAGGACGCGCGAGTATAGCGGCCGGTTCACGTGCATGGCTTCAGCGTGAACGGTCACCGGTGAGCGGAAACGAAGCGCGACTTTTCCGCTCACCGCTCACCGCTCACCGCTTCCTTCGGCTGCAACCGCTCCAGTCCGCTCCCTTGCAGCACTTCGTCCCACGGAAACAGCGGGCCCGGATCCTGACGCCGCGGCAGCAGCTTCGAGGGATCGTCGCTGGCGGGCTCGAGTCGACGGTCGAGGTCCTCGTGTCCGGCGATCCAGTGCAGGTTGGGCAACTCGTTGCGCAGCGTGCCGAGCAACGCGCGCAGCGCATCGATCTGCTCCTGCGTGTAGGGCTCCGTGAATGCCTGATGGCGGGTGTCGTTCCAGTACGGGTAGCGGCCGCGGTTGATCAGCTCGATGCCGATCGAGCGCGCGTTGTAGCCGAAGGTCTGGTTCGCGACGCGCGTGTCGGCGACGAAACGGAATATCGCGCCGTCGCGATCGACGTAGTAGTGACCGCTGTTGCCGGTGCCTTTTTCGTAGCGGACTTTCTCGCCGAATTGGCGCGCGAGGTTGAGATCGGGCAGCTCGGTGCAATGGACGACGACGAGGTCGATCGCGCTCGCGGGGCGCGTGTCGAGGCGTTCTTCGTACGGCAGCGGCCAATCCTGGATGAAGATCGCGGCGGGCATTGCGAAAGTGTCGCATGCGGCTCGCTTCGACGCATCGTCGGCCGAGTCCGCGTGTCGACGGTGGTGCTAGGATCGGC
>DAISJF010000140.1:0-5810 GCA_036821625.1 Rhodanobacteraceae bacterium | reverse complement strand
ACGGCTGGCGCCGGACTATCGTGGACAACGCATAGTCCGGATCGTAGAACGCGAACACCGGCTCGAGAAAACGCATGGACAGCCAGTCGCCGATCCGCTGGTACGGCGTCTGATCGTGCAGATACGGCAGCACTGAGCCGCGATAGGCGAACCCGGTGAAGAAGACGTCCGGCGAAACGTCGACGAGCAGGCGTCCGGTGAAGTTCGGATCCGCGGCGAGATTCTCCATGATCGGCACCGGCGAAGTGCCTTCGAGCGCGAGCTGGATCGGGCGCTTGCCGGTGATCTTCTCCCAGACCGGAAGCTGCGTGTCGAACAGTATCCGCGATGCGCCGATCAGCACGGTCGCACCGCCCTCGCCCGCGTCGATCCGCCGCCGCTGCATGAGCCATTCGCCGTCGGTGTTGCGGTAGGTCGGCAGGACGCCGTACGCGCGCCAGTACATTTCCCAGCCCGCGACCATGAGCGCGCACATCGCCACGGCCGCCGCGAAAATCGCGCGCCAGGGCTGCGCGGGAATATCGCGCACCGGCACCGGCTGCGCGACGCCGGGACGATCGGACGCCGTCTGCCGCACCGGCACGAAGCCCGGCCGCAATGCGGCTTCAGAACTGGAAATAGATGAAGGCATTGCCGGTCCCCTGCGCGATCACGATCGCGAACGCCATCAGCGCCCATACCACCGACACTACCGGCGCGGGCGCGCGCGCGATCGTGGATTCGAGCGTGCGCGCGCGCATCAGCCAGTGCGCGAACACGATGCCGGCGACGATCGCCGTGACGCAGACCAGATGCACGACCGGCAGGATTGGCTTGGCGTCGTCGTTGAAACCGAACATGCCGCTCAGCACGAGCCAGGCCTTGCCGAAACTCTTCGCGCGAAAGAACACCCAGGTGACGTTGATCAACGCATAGGTCAGGAGCCCGATGCCGACGATAGCCAGCGGACTCGGCCGATAGCCCGCGAAACGCTTTTTCAGCACTCGCTCGGCCGAAAGATAGACGCCGTGCAGTCCGCCCCAGACCACGAATGCCCAGCTCGCACCGTGCCAGAGACCGCCGAGCAGCATCGTCGTCATCAGCGCGAGATACGTGCGCGCTTCGCCGTGCCGGTTGCCGCCGAGCGGGATGTACAGGTAATCGCGCAGCCACGAGGAGAGCGTGATGTGCCAGCGCCGCCAGAAGTCCGAGAAACCGATCGCGGCGTACGGAAAGCGGAAGTTGTCCGGCATCGCGAAGCCCAGGCACATCGCAGCGCCGATCGCGGTGGTCGAATAACCGGCGAAATCGCAGAAGATCTGGCCGCTGAATGCGAGCGTCGCGATCCACGAGTCGAGCACGCCCGGAATCTTGGTGCCGTCGTAGACCATTTCGGCCGGTCGCGCGAGAAAGCTGTCGGCGAGCACGATCTTCTGGAACAGCCCGAGCGTCATCAGTGCGAGGCCGAAACGCAGCTGCTCGGCGGTCGCTCGGCGCGGCTCGGCGAACTGCGGCACGAGCTCGGTCGGACGCATGATCGGTCCCGCCACGAGGTGCGGGAAGAACGTCACGAACAGCGCGTAGTCGAGAAAATTGCGCGCCGGCAAGGCGCGGCGCAGGTAGACGTCCAGCGTGTAGGACAGCGTCGCGAACGTGTAGAACGAGATGCCGACCGGCAGCACGATGCTGAATGACGGCGGCTGATAGTCGACGCCGAACGCGGCCATCAGCGCGCGGAAGTTGTCGAGCAGGAACGTGCCGTACTTGAAGTAACCGAGCATGCCGAGATTGGCTACGACCGACAGCAGCATCCAGGCGCGCCGTGCGGCGGGACGCTCCGATTTGACCAGGCCCTGCGCCGCGTACCAGTCGACGACGGTCGAGATCCACAGCAGGATCACGAACGGCGGGTTCCACGCCGCGTAGAACAGATAGCTGGCAATCAGCAGGTTGATCTTGCGCGTCTTCCACGCGAACGGCATCGAGTGCAGCACGAGCACGCAGGCGAAGAACACGACGAAGGTCAGCGAGTTGAAGACCATCCGTACCCTCCCCGGCACGAAACGGCGGCGAACGCGCCTCCGGCGCGATGCGCAGCCCCTGCTTCAACGTACGAGAAACGGCACCCCCGACCGCCGCGCCGTCCCACGTCTCATTCTGGCACGCGGCGCCTGCAGGCGCGAGCGCAGGCGCCGTCGTGCGACGGAGACTGCTGTTGGACGAATCGGCAAAAACGTCTAGGATTTGCGCGTGCCGTCCGGCCGGCCGCTCGGCGACTCGAGCCCGGTCCGGACGCGCCGCAGATCAGAACTCGAGGAGGCTCTCATGAAAGGTCTGAACCAGAAAAAGAGCGAGAAGAAGAAACCGCAGAAGACGATGAAGGAAAAACGCGCCGAGAAACAGGCGAAGAAAGCGGCGAAGGGACACTGATCGCCGCGTCACTGCGACGCCGGCTTGTCCGCGAACACCGCGAGCATGCCGGCGTACGGCTTGACCATCATGTCCGGCGCACCGTCGTATCCGTCCGTCGCCGTGTAGATCTGCGACAAGGTGCCATCCAGATACAGCGCCTCGCGGCAACCGAGGTTGTCGCGGAACAGTCGCGCGAACGCGTGGAATGTCACCGGCGCCCGGCTGACCGCGAACAGGACACGATCCGACGTCTGGGCGCACACGCCGCTGCGCCATTTCCGGCTGTCCGAGTCTTCGAGGAAGCCCGGATTCAGGTCGCCGTCGATGACCAGCATCGGACCCGACTGCGTCGCGACGCGCGCATCGATCGCCTGCGCGGTCCACGTGGCGCTCGGCACGACATCGGCGTGATCCTCTCTGTCGACGTAGAAGATGCCGTTCGGCTGCAGGCCGAAATTGCCCGAACCGCCGCCGCGAGCGGGATTCAGCGGACGCAGGATCTTGCCGCCGGCGATCGCGAGGCCGAGCGGACGGAACTGGCGGTCGTAGATGCCTGCATTCGTCGCAAAGAGGAGCGTGCGGCCTTCCGTCTCGCCGCTGCGCTTGAGCGCGCCGATGCCGCCATACGGCCTGCCCCCCGCATCGCGCCAGTAGAGCTCCAGCGCGTCCTGGCGCAGGTCGATCTTGACTACGCGGTAGTCGCTCTCGTCCGTGTGCAGGACCTCGCTTTCGACGCTCTCGGCTTCGCGCGGCGCAAGCACGGCGAAAGCGAAGCCTGCAAGGAAGCGGGCGATCGGATGGCGCATGACGCGATTGTGGCTTGTGCGCGCGTCCGCGTCGATGGCGCGTTGCCGCTACAATTGCGGCGGCCCCATCGTGACGACGCCGCCATGCCCTCGTTCGATGTCATCTCCGAAGTCGACAAGCACGAGCTGACCAACGCCGTCGACCAGGCGATCCGCGAGCTCACGAACCGCTTCGACTTCCGCGGCGTCGATGCGCACTTCGAGCTGGACGGCTTCGCCATCACGCTGTCGGCGCCGAGCGATTTCCAGCTCAAGCAGATGCTCGACATCCTGCGCACACGTCTGACCGCGCGAAAGATCGATGTGCGGGCGCTGGATGTAGCGGAGCCCGAGATCAATCTCGCGAGCGCGAAGCAGACGGTGACCGTCAGGCAAGGCATCGAGCAGCCGGTCGCGAAAAAGATCATCGCCGAGATCAAGGGCGCCAAGCTCAAGGTCGATGCGCAGATCAATGGCAACAAGCTGCGCATCAGCGGCAAGAAGAGGGACGATCTGCAGCTCGCGATCGCGCTGCTGCGCAAGAGCGAAATCGAAATACCGCTGCAGTTCGATAATTTCCGCGACTAGCGCCGCTCATCCCGATGCCGCGCGCTGCAACGCGATCATCGCCGCCAGCGCTGCGTTCTTCTGGTCGATGCCCCAGGGCGGGCCGGCGCCTTTGCCGAGCCGTTCGATCAGGACGTGCGTCGCAGCCGTGAAAGTCTCTTTCGCCTGCGCAGCGAGCTCGTTCTCCCGAATCGCAATCACCGCGAGCCCGCAAGTGCCCGCCGCGCGGATCAGCGCAGCCGGAAACATCGCGCCTTCTGCCTTGTGCATGCGCACGTGCACGGCGAGGATCTGCTGCGTCGTCCAGTCGGGCATCGGCGCTCCCGTGAGCACGGCGCCAACGAGGAGGTGGTGCCCGGCCGCGTGGAGCGCCGCGCTCGATGCGCGGACCGCGCGTTCCGAGCCGCGCTGCGCCGAAGCGCGCGCTCGTTCGACCAACGCCTGCTGTTCCTCGGGCGGCAAATCCTCGGCCGCGTGGTACGGAGCCTTCGCCCATGGCGAATCCTGAGGTTCGATGAGGTCGACACGGCGTCGATCGATCAGATGAAACCGGCCAGCATCGAAGCCGACGACCACGCTCGCGGCCCACCCGGAATGGCACTTGAAGCCCACGGCAACCTTCACGGCTTGCCTCCATCATCGATTCGACGCGGCGTCATTGCGCGGCGCTTGCGAAAATGTCAGGTTTGCCGCGCGCGACGGTTGCTCCCGCTTCCATCATGACGCCGCATCCTCTCGACAATCCAGTCTGGGCTTCGCTGACAAGCCGGCATGCGGTGCTGGCGCGTCGCGCGGGACACGCGGCACGATATCCCGCGGAGATCGCGCCGTTCGTCGCCGTCGATGCCGGCAGCAGCAGCGCGGCAGCTCAGGTGAGAGCTCTCGTCGAGCCGGACGAGCTGGTCTGCTTCGTCGGTGTCGCGCCTCCGCTGCTGTCGGACTGGCACGTGGAGCAATCCGTCGCGATCGCGCAAATGATCTGCCGCTCACCGCTCGAGGTCATCGAGGGACCCGACGTCAGCGAGCTGTCCGGGACGCACGTCGCCGACATGCTCGCCCTCACGGCACTGGTCTATCCGCACTATTTTCGCCGGCGCACGATCGAAATGGGCGGCTACATCGGCATCTATGACGGGAATATCCTGGCCGCGATGGCGGGCCGGCGCATGCATTTCGACGGACATCAGGAAATCAGCGCGGTCTGCACGCATCCCGACTACGTCGGCCGCGGCTACGCGCGGCGGCTGATCGCGATCCTGACGAACGAGATTCTGGGCGGCGGCCAGGTCCCGTTCCTGCATTTCAGCCACGAAAACGTTCGCGCAAAGGCGCTGTACGAGCAGATCGGCTACTCGTACCGCACGGATATCCCGCTGCTCGCCGTGCGCAAGCGCAAAGGACATTCGTAGGCGCCGATCAGGTTCTCGGCGGAACTTTCTTCGGCAAATTTCAGGACACCCGCACCCCGCGACGCACCCCTCGGAATACAAGTGCGGGCTACAAAGCCATCGACGTCAGAACAGGTGCGTGAAAACGTAGATCAGAATCAGCAATCCGGCGGGCACGCCGAGCAGCCATGCCAGGAAATACTTGCCCATACCACTCTCCTCGTGCAAGAAAAGCGGGGACGGCGCTTGAGGCCGCCCCCGCTAAAACCCATCAATGCCTAGATGTTCCGATCGAATTCCTTGACCTGGCGCTTCGCCTCGTCCCTGGCGATTCCATAGCGTTCCTGGATTTTTCCGACCAGGTATTCGCTGTTGCCGTCGGCGACTTTCAGATCGTCGTCGGTAAGCCGGCCCCACTTGGCCTTGAGCTTGCCGGCAAGCTGCTTCCACTGTCCCTTGATCTTGTCTTCATTCATTACGTACTCCTCGAATCATCCGATGAAGATGTGCCTTGCGATCAGCGCGACTTGAGGCCGTCGTGGTCGACGCGCTTGACGCCCTTGATGCTTTGGGTCGCGGCGATCGCCTTCTGCACCGCCATCGGCGAGCTCAGCACGCCCACCAGCGTGACGACACCATCAACGGTCTTGACCGTGATGTCCGTGCTCTTCACGCCTTC
>DAISJF010000139.1:0-5818 GCA_036821625.1 Rhodanobacteraceae bacterium | reverse complement strand
GCGGCATGTCGCGATCGCCCGGGAGCTGATCGGGCGGCATGTCGAGCCAGCGCGCCGCAAACGCGGGCAGCGCGCGCGACAGCGGATGCGCAATGTGCATCGTGTTGCGCTCGCCCCAGGTGCGCGCGGCGATGCCGCCCTCGTCGCGATCGAGCTTCGCGCCGATGCGATCGGCACAGGCGAGCAGCAGCGCATCCCAGTCGGCATAGCCGGGCGGCACGAGATGGGGCGGACGCTCGCGCAGCAGCGCCCACACGATGTTTTCGGATTGCGACATGCGCGGCAGCGCGAAGTCGGCAAACTTCGCGCGCACCGCCGCGGCGAACCCGTCGAGCACCGTGTCGGTGACTTCGTCGCGCCACGTGCGCACGATGCGATAGGCGACGGAATCGATCGACGCGTGTCCTTTCCATCCGTCGAGCGCCTTGCGCAGCGCATCGTGCAGCGCCGATCGCGGCGCGCGCTCCAGCTCGCGCTTCATCAGATCGTTCCAGCGCTGGAGCAGCAGCGCGCGATCGTCGAGCTGGATCGCGAGCATGTCCGCCGGCGTGAATGTCTTGCGCGCACGCAGATCGTCGCGGATCTGGCCCGCGCGTGCGCCGAGGTCGTAACCGCCGTCGCCGATCGCCGCGAGCCACGGCTCTTCGGTGATGCGCTGATTCGCCGTCCACAGGCGCTGCCACGGCGGGTTCGCGATCAGCGGATGCTCGCGCGGCGCGAGCCAGCCGTCCCAGCCGACGCCGGCGCGAGCCCAGTCTGCGGGAAGCGTCGGATCGTAATCGCCCACGCGCCTGGGCAGGCGTCCGGCGATCGTCCACGCAATGTTGCCGTTGCGGTCGCCGACGACGAAGTTCTGCGGCGGAACGCCGGAGACCTGCGCGGCCGCAACCGCTTCGTCGACCGTTTCGGCAAGCTCGAGCTTCTGCAGCTCGAAGTTGAATGCGCCGGGCTGCTGCGCCGTCCACGCCAGTGCGAGCGGCGTGCCGTCCGTGTCCTTGGCGAGGACCGGACCCCATTCGGTGTCCTCGACGGCGAGCTTTTCGTCGTCGCCGCCGTGTACATGGATGATTTCCTCGTGCTCGACGAACGACGCGTCGCCGTGCGCGGTGCGATAGCGATCGCGATGCTCGGGATCGCGCTCGACGCGCACCCAATCGACCGTGTCCGCGTGGCTGTTGGTGAAACCCCAGGCGACCTGCCGGTTGCTGCCGGCCACGATCGCCGGCGTCCCGGGCAGGCTCGCGCCCGTCACGTCGACGGTGCGCCCGGGCCGGCGCGGGTTCGGATAGATCAGGCGCGCGCGGAACCAGAGCCCCGGCACGCGCAGATCCAGATGCATGTCGTTGGCAACCAGCGCGGCGCCTCCGGCCAGCGCGCCGGCGACCGCGAAAGAATTGCTGCCGGGGGAGCTCGCATCGCTCTGCGACGATTTCAGCAGCGCAGGGTCGAGCGTGCGCAGGTCGAGATCGGCTGCGGGCGGAGGCGATGGCCACAACATCGCCGGCCCCGCGATCGGTGCCTCCCACTCGCCGCCGGTCGCGGTGAGGAAACGATAGGCCGAGTCGGGCAGGGCGGCGTGCATCTCGGCGAACGCGAGCTCGCGCTTGTTCTCGGCGTCGTTGAGCGTGAACGACATCGCGGCGACGACGAGCGGCGTGTCCTCGTCGCGCCACGGCGCCGGAGTCGTGCGCGTCAGCAGGTATGCAAACGGCCGCACCGGCAGCGCGGCGAGGCCCGCGTTGACTCCCTCGCGATAGGCGACGAGCTCCGCGCGATCTTCCGCGGAGAGTGTCTTCAAGGCCTCGATCGCGCGCGCGCGCATGCGATGCGCGCGGGCAACGCGATCGGCGGGCAGCGCGAGCGCGCCGAACATTTCGGCGAGCTCGCCGGCCGCGCGCCGGCGCAGCAGGTCCATTTCGAAGAAGCGCTCCTGCGCGTGCACGTAGCCGAAGGCCCAGGTCAGATCATGGCGATTGGACGCACGCAGCGTGACAGTGCCGAGCGCGTCGCGCTCGAGGGTGACGGGTGCCGACAACGCCGGCGACACGACGCGTCCATCGAGCATCGGGAGGCTGCCGCGCAGCAGCAGCCAGCCGCCGCTCGCGACGGCCGCGATCGCGACAACGACGAGAATGAGCACCCGCCTGAGACTTCGGCGCATGGACGAGCCGTCGAACCGAAAGGCGCGATGGTGCCGCATTGGTCCTGGGCGCGCCAACTCCCACGCGTCGCTGCGGGCGTCGGGTGATTGCGATCCGACCGGACGTCAGTCGAATCCGTTGCGGAAGATCACGTCGGGGTCGGACTCGAAGGCGCCGATGTCGGCGCCGTTGCCGAGCACGCGCGCGAATCCGCTGCCGCGCTGGTCGGTGGTGAAAGAACCCGCCTCGCCATGATCGACCGCGGGACTTGCGGAAAACAGCGCGTGCGTGCGCGTGCGACCGCCGTTGTCGGCGAGCGGCGCCAGCATCGGATCGGACGTGAGCGTATCCGGCGGCGTCGGCTGTTCCGAGCTCATGATCAGGTTCGCCGAGCCATCGATCGGAATCGTAAGGTCGCCGCCAACGTCCTCCTCGTCGTCGGCAACGGCTCCGTGCGCGACGTTGTTGGCGATGATCGTGCTCTGCGCGAACGCCGATGCGCCGCGCAGCGATACGCCCGCGCTCGGTGCGTAGCCGATCGGGATCGTGTACGCGCGCGGAGTCGCGTTGAAGGCAATCGTGCTGTTGTAAAGCTCGAGCGCCAGCGCCGCGCGGATGCCGCCGGCCGCTTGCGCGTAGTTGCCCGAGATCGTGCTCTCGCTGATGTTCGCGACCGGGGTGTAGTTGTTGCGGGCCATGTAGAGACCGCCGCCGACCTTTGCGCTGTTCCCCGAGATCGTCGACCAGTACACGGTGACGTTGCCGCGCGAGAACGCGCCGCCGCCTTCGTTGTAGGCGGCTTCGTCGTTCTCGTTGTCGGCGATCGTGCTGTATTTCACGACGAGATCGCCGCCGGAGTAGACGCCGCCGCCGTAGCCTCGTCCCGTCGTCGCGACACGGCAGCCGGTGACGCTGCTGTAACGCATGAACACATCGTGTCCGGCGAAGACGCCCCCGCCCTTGGCCACGCCCGATGTCGTGAGGCCGCACCCGTCGATCGTCGTGTTGGTCATGTTGACGGTGCCGTAGGCGGCGATCGCGCCGCCGTACGCCGGATACGTGTTCGCGTGCACGCCGCAGGCGTAGATGTGCGCGTCGCTGACCTCGAGATTCCCGTTCGAATAGATGCAGCCGCCGCGCGCCGTGTTGTCGCTGCGGTATTTCGCGCCGAACGCGAGATCGACGCCGTCGACGGCGAGCGTGCCGCCGCCGAGATCGTAGAGAAGGCTGAAACCGGAGTTTCCGAAACCCTGGATCAGCAACTGATGATTGCCGGGCCCTTGCAGCGTGAGATCGGTGACTCCGATCAGGATCGCGCCCGTCGACAGCGAGATCACGCTGCACTGGAGCTGGGTCAGGTCGATGGTGTCGCCGTCGGCGGCATTGTCGACGGCGTCGCGCAGGCTGCCGCTGCCGGAATCGTCGCAGTTGCTGACGACCCGGATCTCCGGCGCGTTCGCGCCGTGTGCAGGCTTCAGCGCGGGCGGCGTCGCCTCGAGTGCGAGCGCGAGCACGAAAGCGGCAGCGAGCGGGCGCAGTTTCACTGCGCAGGGGCCTCTGGAGGCACCCGCGTTCGTAACAGGCATCGACGAGCTCCCTCGGCAGACGTCGGACGACGTCCTTGCAACTAGGAACGCCGTGCGGCGCCGATTTGCGACATGACTGGACGTCGCCGGCGGATGTCGCGAGCCGCGTCACATTCGGCGCCGAACTCGCCGTGCGTTCTCGTGACTTTCACGCCTGCTGGGCTTATTCTCGCCGTCAAATCAGACCATTGGCGTAGCGTGACCCGCCTCTGGGATGAACAGTGGGATGCGCCGTGCGACCGGAATTCGCTAGAGCGGATCGATGCTCGTCGTGCACTGCGCAGGGACCGGTAGGGGCAGGCGAGGACTCACGATGAAGCGCGTTCGATTCGAGCGATGCGGCCGTCTTTGGCCGCAGCGGTTGCTGGCTGGGCTGGTGCTTGCGTGCGCGGGATGGAGCGCCGCCGCGCTGGCGGATACCACGACGGGTTCGGCACATACCTACGGAATACAGCGGATAGAACCCGCGCGATTCAACGGTGACGTGCGCAATCTCCCGCAGATCGCGGGACCGCAACTCCTGCACCGGTGGAACGAATGGGAGGAGCCGGAAAGCCGTCATCCGGTAGTTCCGCCGACGCCGGACCAGGTCAACATCTCGCGGGCGCCGATGCCCTCGCCGATCCAGAATTTCGCCGGCCTGAGCTTCAACACCGCGGTCACCGGCGGTCAGGCCGGCGCCGGCTGGCCGCCCGACACGAACGGCGACGTCGGTCCGACGTATGTGATCGAAGCGGTCAACGATGCCTGGGGCATCTTCGACAAGTCGAACGGCAATCGTGTCGCGGCGTTCACCGAAAACTCCTTGTGGAGCGGCGCCGGCACCGGCACGCCGTGCGACAACAGCAACTTCGGCGACCCGGTCGTCGTCCACGACGCGCTCGCCGACCGCTGGATCCTGACCAACTTCGCGTTCCACACGAGCGGCGGCAATCCGGTCAGCCCGTTCTATCAGTGCATCGCGGTTTCGCAGACGAGCGATCCGGTTTCGGGCGGCTATTTCCTCTACGCCGTGCGCATGGATCCGGGCGGCGCCGGGATGCCGCCGGTCGGCACGCTCAACGACTACCCGAAGTTCGGCATCTGGACCGACTGCCTGTACATGGCGTCGAACGAATTCACGTTCCCGGCCGGCACGTTCGCCGGCACTGCGTTCGCATCCTTCAGCCGCAGCGCGATGTACGCGGGCGCGGCGCTGACCGGCTCGAACAGCGCGCTCGGTTTTCTCAACAACACGTCCGATCCGTTCACGATGATTCCGAGCAACCTGCTCGGCACGAGCGCGGATTCGATGCCGCCGGCGGGCACGCCGAACTACTATGTCTCCGAGTCGCAGACTGCTTTCTCGTTCGAAGTGCGCAAGTTCACGCCGGGCACGGGCTGCGGCAGCGGCGGCACGCTGGCTTCGCCGACCAACGTCAGCCAGCAGACCTACACGACGCCATCCTCGAACATCGTTCCGCAGCCGCCGCCGGCGACCGGCAGCAACAATCTCGATTCGCTCGGCGACCGCCTGATGCAGAAGGTGCAGTACCGCAAGATCGGCGCGGTCGAGTCGCTCTGGGTCGTGCACACGGTGCGTTCGAGCGGAACTTCGACGACGCGGCCGCAATGGGCGCAGATCAACGTGTCCGGCGGCACCGTCGTGACCACGCCGGTGCAGCAGCAGATCTACGCGCCCGACACGACGCTGTACCGCTGGATGGGAAGCCTCGCCGTCGATGCGCTCGGCAACATGGCGCTCGGCTACAGCACGTCGAACGCGACGAGCCCGAACTTCCCGAGCATCGCGTATTCGGGCCGGCTGTTCGACGATCCGCTCAACAATCTCCCGCAGACCGAGGTCGTGCTGATCGCGGGCAACGGATCGCAGGTCAACAGCTGCGGCGGTGCCTGCCATCGCTGGGGCGACTACTCGGGGATGAGCATCGATCCTTCCGACGACTGCACGTTCTGGTACATCAACGAGTACTACGACACGCAGTCCAGCGGCAACACCGGCAACTGGCACACGCGCATCGGCTCGTTCAAGTTCCCGACCTGCACCGGCAGCGTCATCACGCACACGGTGACGCCGAGCGTCGGCACGCC
>DAISJF010000138.1:0-5840 GCA_036821625.1 Rhodanobacteraceae bacterium | reverse complement strand
AGGATGCCGTTATGCACCCATTGCTCGTTGCCGCCCGCGTCGAGGCGCTGCAGATACACGTCGTAGCCGCCGGTGCTGTTGTCGAACCAGCTCACGTAGAAGCCGCCGTCGGCCGTCGCGACCATCTTCGGCTGGACCTGCTCGTTGCTGTTGTCGGCCAGCACGAGGTTGTCGGCCGGATCGGACGACCATTGGGCGTGCAACGTCGTGCTCGACGCTGCGAGGCAAATCGCGGCAGCGGTGCAGAAAGCTAACGGTTTCATGGCCTGGTCCTGCGCAGAGAAGACGCGAGCGTGGGCATTCGTGGCGATGCCGGCAAGATACTCCGGCGCGCCGAACCCGGCGAGGCGGCGGATGTAAACGTGCGCGGCGAGGCGCGGCGCTCAGGATGTAAAGGCGCTCATGCCGCGCTGATCAGCCACGCGGCGAGGCCGAGAAAGAGTCCCATGCTGACGACGTCCGTCGCCGTGGTCAGGAAGATGCTCGACGCGGTCGCCGGATCGGCGCCGAGCCGGCGCAGCGCGAGCGGCACCGCCGCACCGGCGATGCCCGAAACGGCGCAGCTGCCCGCCATCGCGACGAATGTGATCGCGGCGAGCAGGGGCGCCTGCGGATGCTGCTGGTGATGCGCGACCCAGAGCATTCCGGCGCCAGCCACCAGGCCAGTCAGCGATCCGTTGAGGAATCCGAGCCACGCCTCCTTGATCAGGAGCGCGCGCGCGCGGCCGGCCCTGAGCTCGCCGAGCGTCATGCCGCGCAACGTGACGGCGAGCGCCTGACATCCGGTGTTGCTGCACTGACCGGACAACACCGGAATGAAGATCGCGAGGATGACGATGCGATTGACCGTGTCCTGGAACGTGCCGACCACGGCGGCCGCCAGGAACGCGGTGACGAGATTGAGCTGCAGCCATGGATGTCGGAAGCGCAGCGCGCGCGGCCACGGCGTGGTCAGGCGCTCCTCCTTCTCGACACCGACCATCGAGCCGGCCTGCGCGCTGATCTCGAACGTCTGCTCTTCGAACAGGACCGCGCCGCGCACCACGCCGATCAGGTGTCCCTCCTTGTCGCAGACCGGATAGACGGGATAGTGCCGCCGCACGACTTCGTTCATCGCGTCGATGACGTCGTCTTCGGGATGCAGCGCAAACGGCCGCGCGAGCATGATTTCGGAAAGCCGCTGCTCGGGCCGCGCGAACGCGAGCTCGCGGAATGCGACGAGACCGGTCAGGCGATTCTCGGCATCGACGACGAACACATACGTGACCAGCGTGTGCGAGACGATCGGGCGCAGCGTCTGGATCACTTCGGCCACGCTCGCGTCGGGCGTGAACACGGCGGGCGCCGGCTCCATCAGGCGCCCGACGGTTCCTCGCCGCCAATTGTGTCCGGAGAGCCAGCGGTCGCCGTCGTCGTGCCCCGCGGCCTGCGCGATCTGGCGACGGCGATCCGCGCCGAAGCGATCGAGAATCGCGACGGCGCGGCCGGGTCCGATGTCACGCAGCAGGCGTGCGATCGCTTCGTCGGCGAGAGGCGTCAGGCGCGCGACTGCGCTGTCGGCGTCGAGCTCGCGCAGGTCGTCGGTCGACGGCGAAGATGCTCGCATGACAGTGGCTCCCCCAAAGACGAACGGATGCTAACTCAAACGGCCGGGTCCGCAGCGCCCGACGCTGGCCGCTCCGGCCGTTCAGCAGTTACATCGCCGTTCATTGCCTGTGTCCCAAAGTTCGCGCATCGATTCAGGATCAGGTCCTCAGGAGGGTGTCATGAACTTGATGTCTTGTCGTTTGGCGATCGTCGTCGCGATGGTCGCGATGATGGCCGGTTGCGTCGCGCCGCCGCCGCGGCCGAGCACGGCGTACTACGACGACCGCGGCGGCTATTACGATCGCGATCGCGGCGAGTGCAGGCAGTGCGGCCGCGTCACCGACATCGAGCGTGTGTATGCGCACGATCGCAGCACGAGCGGCGGCGGCGCGGTGATCGGCGCGATCGTCGGCGGCCTGCTCGGCAGCACGGTCGGCAAGGGTGACGGTCGCACGGCGGCGACCGTGGCCGGCGCGGTGGCCGGCGGCTTCGCGGGTAACGCGGTCGAAGCGAACAGCAACGGCCGCACGTACAACGCGTATCGCTTCTACGTGACGCTCGACGACGGCCGCTCCGCGGTCGTGACGCAGTACGACAACCCGGGGTTCCGTCCGGGCGATCGCGTCATGATCCGCAACAGTCATCTGGTGATGTTGCGCTAAAGGCTCACGCTTCTGCGGAAACAGGAAAGCCGGCCAATGGCCGGCTTTCTTTTTGTCTCGTGTTCAGAGCGAATTGGGATGTGGGTCGGTCAAAAAGAAAAAGGCTGGATCCCGGCTTTCGCCGGGATGACCAGGACGCGCGTCGCGCGTCCTGGTCAGTTGATGCGGTAGAAGTTGTGTGCGCCGATCGTCGCAAGCGGCGGGCCCTTGATCCATGCCGGCGACGCGGAGTCGGAAGCGACGAAGTGATCCGCGTTCGGCACGACGAAACGGCGCTGGTTGCGCGGCAGCGACCACATGTCGATCGCGCGACCGGCGATGGCCCACGCTTCCTGCCACGCCTGCGGCGTGTCGAACATGAAATTCCCGCTCGTACGCGACAGCGCGAATTGACCCGGCGCGTTCACGACGGAGCAAACGTCCGAACCCCAGCGTCCGCTTTCGCGACGACGCAATGCGACTTCGGCGACAGCCATCTGACCGCGCGGCGATTCGCTGCGTGCTTCCAGATATATCGTCGTGGCCAGACAGATCTGGTCCGACGCCGGCTGCGGCAGCACCGATGCCATCCATAGCAGAAACGCTAGTTTCATCGTCTAACACCTTTACAGCCAACAAACTCTGCGCAATGTCGGCGACGATACGAATCGGAGCCGAATCGCGACTGAAGCATCGACCGTGAACACAGCGGCGAAACGCGCCGAAGCGTTTGCGGTCAGGTCCAATGGATTGTCTGTCGGACGCGTGCGCGGCTGGGATCGCGCTGTCAGCGTCTGCCGGCTTCGTCTGCCATTCACGGCAGTCATCCCGGCCAATTGCGTCGTTCGACGCGGGTCGCACGACATGGAGGCGGCGACCGTTAGAAATTCGTGTATGCAAACCCCGGAAATTCCGAGGCGCGCGAAGCCTACGTCATCGTGTCGGCGATGTCATTCCTTTTGCGTGAATGTTCAATGAACGTTCAGCTTTGTGATTTCTTGCGGCAAATGTGAAACCGAAGGTGCGGCTTTGTCCCGTTCGCTCGGTATGCGCACACGTATACTATGCATTAATCCGAGATCTCGATCGCACGACCGCTTGTCGAAACGAGCGGTTTCTCCACGGAGGCATCCGCGAGAACCGCGAGCGCGACGCGCTGCGACGGAGCCTGCGGAGCGTCATACAGAACGATCCCCGCATTTTCGGTCGCCGTCCTGATCACGGTTCCTGGCGGCGCCTCATCGCTTCCGCCGAGGACGATACGATGCAGGCGCTGCTTGACGCCGCCGCGATAGTGCAGGCGCGCTGCGATTTCCTGGCCGGGGTAACAGCCCTTGTCGAAGCGCACGGCGTCGAGCCGTTCGAGACCGAGCGCCTGCGAGACGAATACATCGGCGGTGGCGGGCGCAAGCCACGGCAGTGCCGCGGCGATGTCGACGAGGCGCCACGCGTCCCGTACCGCAGAGTTCGTGGGCGAGTCCGGCGCAGGGCCCAGCCAGGCGACGCGGGCCTCAGGTCCGGGCAGTGAGAACGCATATCCGCCGGTGTGTTCGAGCAGTCGTCGCGGCTCGCTCCCGCGTGCCGGAATGCCTTCGAGGCGGCAAAGTGCCCAGTTTTCGCGCAGCGTGAGCCGCACTTTCGCGCGCAGGATGAAACGCGCGAGCTGATCGCGGATTTCCGCGGCGCCGCCCAGCGGCAACCAGATCAGGAGATGATCGGCCGCCGTGCGCAGCAGCGCGAAGACGCAGCGCGTGCGACCCTGAGCCGTGAGCCACGCGCTCAACTGCCACGCGCCGACGGCGAGGGCGCCGACGTTGCTGGCGAATTGTGCTTGCGCAAACGCGATTGCGTCGGCGCCGGAGACTTCGATCAGCTCGGCGCGATCCAGCGGAACCGGCGCCGGCTCGTTCGTGGCGGGCATGCGCGACACTCTAGCATCGGCGCAGGGCCGGATCGGTTGTCTCGCGACCCGTGTGGGTTTAACCTTTCGCGCTGCAACGCCCCATGTCCGAACCGCAATCTCCCGATACCGAACAGGCCACGCCGGCGCCGCGCGACAGCGAGCGCGCACCCGTCGCGCCGCGGCCGCGCGAAATTGGCGGCCGCAAGTCAGGCCTCGATCCGACGCGCTACGGCGATTGGGAGAAAGACGGGCGTTGCATCGACTTCTAGATTCGCGTCGCGCCGTCATCGACAAGGAATCCGCCATGCCTGCCTCCGCGCGACCGCTGTCTCCGCACCTCTCGATCTACCGCTGGCAGATCCAGATGGTGACCTCGATCGTGCATCGCGGCACGGGCATGTTCCTGGCGGTGGGACTCCTGCTCGTCGCATGGGCGCTCATCGCGCTCGCGAGCGGACCCGCGGCGTTCGGCGAGGTCAGTGCGTTCTGCGCATCGTGGATCGGCATCGTGCTGCTGATCGGCTGGACCTGGTCGCTCGCGTTTCACCTGCTCAACGGCATCCGGCACCTCTTGCAGGACATCGGGCTCGGCTACGCGCCGGCGACGTTCGTGCGCAACGGCTGGATCGTGACGATCGGGAGCCTCGTGCTGACCGGTCTGGTCTGGGCCTGCGTCGTCGCGCAGCGGGGTGGCGCATGAGCGCGCAGCTGCGGACGCCGACGAAGATCGCGCGCGGGCTCGGCTCGGCGAAGTCGGGCGTGCACCATTTCATGGTCCAGCGCATTACGGCGGTCGCGCTGCTCGGGCTCGGACTCTGGATCATATGGATCGCGCTCGAGATGCTGCGCATGGACTATGCCGCTGCGCACGCGCTGATCGCGAAGCCCGTCAACGCGCTGCTGATGATCTCGTTCGCGATCGCCGGTTTCTGGCACGCGCAGCTCGGCCTTCAGGTCGTCATCGAGGATTACGTGCTTTCGCACGGGCTCGGACTCGCCGCGCAGATCACAGTCAAGTTCGTCTGTTTTCTCGGCGCCGCGGCGAGCGTGCTCGCGGTCATACGCATCGCGCTCGGAACCTGATCGCATGGAAAGCTACAAGGTCCAGGAGCACAAGTACGACATCGTCGTGATCGGCGCCGGCGGCGCCGGCCTGCGCGCGACGTTCGGTCTCGCCGCCACCGGTTTGCAGACCGCGTGCGTGACCAAGGTGTTTCCGACCCGCTCGCATACGGTTGCCGCGCAAGGTGGCATCTCGGCTGCGCTCGGCAACATGGGCGAGGACGACTGGCGTTTCCATTTCTACGACACGATCAAAGGCTCGGACTGGCTCGGCGATCAAGACGCGATCGAATACATGTGCCGCGAGGCGATCCCGGCCGTCATCGAGCTCGAGCATTACGGCGTGCCGTTCTCGCGCACCGAGGAAGGCAAGATCTACCAGCGCCCGTTCGGCGGCATGACCACGCATTACGGCAAGGGCACCGCGCAGCGTACGTGCGCCGCGGCCGACCGCACCGGCCATGCGATCCTGCATACGCTGTATCAGCAGTCGCTCAAGCACGACGCGCGCTTCTTCATCGAGTATTTCGCGCTCGACCTGATCTTCGACAGCGAAGGCGTCTGCCGCGGCGTGCTCGCGCTCGACATGACCGAAGGCACGCTGCACCTGTTCCGAGCGCACGGCGTCGTCATCGCAACCGGCGGCT
>DAISJF010000137.1:0-5847 GCA_036821625.1 Rhodanobacteraceae bacterium | reverse complement strand
CGACTGGCTGAACCTGAACCTCGGCAATTACCTCGAGCGCCTGCAGCAGTCGGACACGATGCTCGCCGATCTCGAAAAAGTGCTGCTCGGCGGCGAGCGCCCTGCCGTGCTCATGCATTTCGGCGACCACCAGCCTTCGTTCGACGGCGCGATCCACGCGATTCCGAAGCAGGTGCCGCCGGCAGCCGGGCCGAATTCGAGCATGGTCACGTATTACAGCGTGCAGGCGAACTTCCCGGTGCGGCGCAAGTTCGATTACCCTGTGCTCGACATCGCGTTCCTCGGCGCGCTCGTGCTCGACGTCGCCGGCGTGCCCAAGGATGCGTTCTATCAGGCGAACACGCTGCTGCGCGAGCGTTGCAAGGGGCGCTACCTCGACTGCAAGGACATGAACATCGTCGCCTCGTACCACGACTACGTGTTCAACAAGCTGAAGGACCTGCGCGAGTGAACGCGGTCCCCTCGCCCGCGCCGACGACCGTGCGCGTACGGCGCTGGATCGAGCGCCTGCGCAAGAGCGCTGCGCGTCACGGCGCGGTCGGCGAGGAGGCGCTGGCCGGTGTCGACGAGGCCGGCCGCGGCCCGCTCGCCGGCCCGGTCGTGGTCGCCGCGGTGATCCTCGATCGGAACAAGCCGATCGTCGGCCTCGCCGATTCGAAAGTGCTGTGCGAGAACGAGCGCGAACGACTCGCCGCGCTGATTCGAACGCGCGCGCTCGCGTTCTCGGTCGTCGCGGTCGACGTCGACGAGATCGACCGCTACAACATCTTCCGCGCGACGATGCTCGGCATGCAGCGCGCGCTGGCCGGGCTGCCGTTCGCGCCCGCCTACGCGCTCATCGACGGCAACCACCTGCCGAAACCGATGCCGTGCCCGGCGCGCGCGGTCGTCGACGGCGACGCGAAGGAACCCTCGATCAGCGCCGCGTCGATTATCGCCAAGACCGTGCGCGATCGGCTGATGTGCGATCTGGACGCGGCGTATCCGGGCTACGGCTTCGCGCGCCACAAGGGCTATTCGACGCCCGAGCACTTCGAGGCGCTCGAGCGCCTCGGCCCATGCGCGATTCACCGGCGCAGCTTTGCGCCGGTCTTCGCACAATATGCGACGGGTGATCTGTTCGCCGTCGATTCGATCGGCGACTGAAGCGCGATCCTCATCAACGCCGCGTCGCGGTCACTCGCTCATCCCAGGCGTTTGAACCCGCCCTTCGAATACATATAGCCGAAGCCGAAACCGAGAACGAGGCCGGCGACCCCGAAGAGCAACGGACTCGGCGAACCCGACGCGTTCAAGGTGTTCGCGGCATAGCCGATCACGAAGCCGGCCAGCAGAGCGGCAAACGTGAAGATGAGCTCCCACACCCAGATCGAGGTTCCCTTGTTGCGGATCGTGCTGCCGCCGTCGATCTGCACCGGCGGCTGGACTGTGCTCGACGTGTCCACGACTCTGAAACTCACGGTCGGAGTGAAGGCGGAGCCGCCCGTGTTGTCGAACCTCGTCGTGACGTTGTCGGCATAGGTCCCGGCACCTCCATAGGAGATTTGCACGGTGCTCGTGCCCGCCTTCGACACCTGACCGCTGTTCTTGACGAACTTCAATGTACCGGTACCCGCCCATATCACGGTCTCGACCGTGTCCGCCGGTACCTGGAACTGGCTGTTCGGAGAATACTGCTGGCTGCCATCCGTGTTGAAGCCCACGTTGATCGTCGTACCGATGTTTGTAGTCATTGTTGTCATCCCCTCTCGCTGGTGAGATGCGTGCTTTCCCGGATTGCGCCTTCACGCGCAACGATTCGTGCTCACGCCTCTATAGCCCGTCGGCGCCGGACGATGGCGCATCGCCTCTGCCTGCCTCCAATGTTGCCAGCGCAAGCGCTACGCGCCGGCCTGCTTCCGCGTTGGGTTCGAACGCAACACCGTGCGTGCTCGCGGTCGCGACCAGATCCGGATGCCGATAGCCGATCGAAGCCAGCTGATCGAGCAGCGGTTGCGCCGCCTCGGTATCGTGCAGCCGCAGCAGCACGCCGATCCGCGTGTCCACCCAGGCCGGATCGCGCGATGCATCGGCAAACTCGCGAGTCGTCGCATCTGCGCTCTGCCATGCACGTTGCGCCGCGGCAGAGTCATTTCGGGCCTCGGCGATGTCTCCTGCAACGATATCCATGCGCGCGAGCACGAGCGCGTGCGTGCGGTCGCTCGAGTCGCCCTTGACCATGGGACGGAATCCCTGATCGGCGGCGCGGATCAAGTCGACCGCTTCGCCGTAACGCTTCTGCGCCAGCAAACGGCGCGCTGCCTCGACCTGCGTTTCGGCGAGCTCGCGTGCCCAGAGCACGTTCTGCGGATCCTGCCGGGCAAGGGCGCGCATGTGCGCGACCGCCTGGTCGCCGAAGTGCGCGGCATCGCTGAAATTCCCGCGCGCGCGCGCGAGCGCCGCCAGCATCATGTTGTAGTAGCCGGCGTCCTCCTGCCAGCTCGTCACGGACGGATCGAGCTCGAGCAACCGTTCCGCCTCGCCTACCGCGTCGCGCAGGTATCGATCGGCCAGCGCTGTTTCGCCGACCGCAACGAGACTCTTGCCGAGGATCGCGTTGCTGATCAGCAGATCCTCGCGACGCGAGTTGTTCGGTTCGAGCGCGGCGAGGCTTGCCTTGATGCGGTGGTCTGCGCCGTATTCGCGGATCGCCTCGTCGAGGTGGCCTTCCTTGTAGGCGATCTGGCCGAGGTTGGCGTGCGCATAGCCGACTTCCGACTTCCAGTTGAGCTTGTCGCGCTCGCGCGCGCTCAGCCGCTCGTAGATGCCGAGCACGATGATGTATTCCGCGTGCGCCGCATCGAACTGCCCCCTTGCTTCGAGCACGCGCCCGATATTCGTGTGCAGGCTGCCGGCCTGATCGAGTGCCGTGACCGCGCTCTGCTGCGACGACGTCAGCGTCGCCAGCCGGTCGAGCCCGGAGTGAAATCGCGACAGAGCGGCATCGAGATCGCCGCGCTCCCACGACACGCGACCGAGCCACGACAGATTCTCGGCCTGGATAGCGACGAAACCCGCGTTGGCGGGTGCCCTCCGCACCAGCTCGTCGGCCGTCGGCTGCGCCGCCGCGAATGCATTCTCCGCATCGGGCATGCGACCCTGATCGAAGCGCACGTGACCGATTTGCTGCAGCGCGCGAACGCCCTGCGCGAGCGTCGCATCGTTGACGTCTGCGACCGGCATCGTCGCGAAATACTTGACCGCCTTGTCGGCGACGCTCTCGAGGATGTCGAGCCGGTTGACCTGCCTGAGCTTGTCGTCGAGATCGCCGAGCATGAATTCGATCAGATCCTCGGCCTGCTTCTGCCGCCGTTCCGCCGCGTGTCGCGCGATGACCGCGTTGACGGCCAGCACCGTCGTCAGGCACAGCAGCGCAAGGCCGCTGCCGATCGCGACCATCCACCGCGAGCGGCGCCGGCGGCGCTCGCGGTGGATCAGATCGTCGAACCCTACGCCGAGCAGACCTGCGATCAGCTTGAGCCGCGCGTTGGTCCTGCCGTCGCCGCCGGGACGCGCGTCCGCCGCGATCGGCTCGATCCGCTCGCCGGTCTCACGACCGTCCGTCCCGACCGGATGCGTCAGCGCCGGCGGCAGACATTCGTCATGCTCGCGTCCGGCCCATGCGCTCGCACCCGGCTCGCCGTCGACGATCAGGCAGAAGATCCTGTGCGCGCGGCCCAGGCGCTGGAACGACTTCACTTCCTCGTTGACCCAGCGCGACTGCGCCGCGTGCGGCGAGCAGATCACGATCAGATTTGCCGATTGCGCGAGCGCATCGCTGACCATCGCGGAAAGATCGGTCGCGCTCGGCAGCTCGTCACGATCGCGGAACACGGGCGCGATGCGGCGCGGAATCACGCCGGCGGCTGTGGCGAGACCGACCAGCTGCGGCGGGATCGGATAGCCTTCCAGCGCATCGTGCAGCCAGTCCGCCCACGCGCTGTCCCTGTGGCTGTAACACAGGAACGCCGGGAAGCGGAACGGCTGTGGCGATCCGATCACGTCAGCCTGCCTTCGGGTCCGCGCTTCCCCTCACTTCGAGCTGCCGCGGTTGACGATGCGCGGATCGATCGGAACGCGCCGGCCGCTGGGATACGTGGAGTTCACCTGCCAGATCTGGAGGATGTACTGGTAGGTCTGACCGTCGCCGTTCTGATCGGTCCATTGCAGTGCATTCGCGACTCCGTTCGGAAATGTCGGCGTCGAAAATTCCGTCCCGACGTACGGACCTTGCGGCGGACCCGAGCTTGCGAGACCGAGATACATCGTCTGCGCGGCCGGCGTGCAATAGCTGATCTGCAGCGCCGTCGAGATCGTGAGCGTTATCTGGACGGGGCCTTTGATGCCCGTGAAAGTCAGGTTGCCTTTGCCGTCGACGTAGGACGAACCGCTCCATGTGCACTGCGGGTTGCCGTTTCCATCCACGGTGATGGTCAGCGTCACGTTGACGTTCGTGGGTGCCGTGTTGTTCATCGGACTCTCCTTCTCTTGGTATGGGCCGATCGTTCAGTGCGAAGCGGTCTGTAGCGATTCGGCGACGGCCGCGGAGCCCCGCTCGGCACGCGGCTGGTGCATGCGCGCGATGAGCTCCACGTAGTCGGGATGGCGGTAGCCGATGCGGTCGAGGTCGCTGATCAGGCCGAGCAGGGCCTCGCCCCGGCCGAGGCGAAAGTAGGCCCAGGCCAGCGTCGTCCTGAGGTGCGGATCGTGCGACTGCGTGTCGCCGCCAATGAGATCGACGACGCGCTGCCAGGCCTGTGCGCTTTCGTCGCTACGGCCGCCCGCATCGAGCAGCTCGCCATCGAGACGTTCGGCGTCCGCAAGCATTTCGACGATGCGCTGCTCGTCCGGATGCTCGGCACGCAGCTTCTCCAGCGAGTCGATCAGCGTCTTGGTTTTCTCGAGCGCGTGCACGCGATCTCCGCGTGCTTGCGCCAGGCGCGCATCGAGCAGGGAGTGGCGGTCGGACACGGTCACCTGCCATTCGACATTCGACGGGTCGTGAGCGAGCAGGATCCCGGCGAACTCGCCAATGCGCGCGATCTCGGCCCGCGCCGCGTCGGCGGAGCCGGTTTGCAACAGTCGGTCGGCCTCGCTGGCGCGTGCGATCGCGGCCATGTGGACCCACAGCATGTTGCTCGAATCGAGCGAACGCAGCGCTTCGGATACCTCGATGGCGCGTTGCAGATGATGCGCCGCGGCTTCGCCGTCGCCGCGCGCGAGCGCGAGCCGCCCCAGGCTCTGCTCGGAGACGATCAACGCCTGGTTCGCTTGCGCGTTGTGCGCGTCGCCCTTCAGGATCGATTCGTAGATCGCGACTTCGCTGACGAGGCTCGCTGTCGCGGCGTCGAGTCGACCCTGTTTTTCAGCGACGGTGGCAAGCCATGAGTTGTCCTGCGCGAGACCAAGCTCGCGATCGACGCTCGGGCTCGTGCGCACAAGCTCCGCATCGACCTTCTGCGCGCGCTCGAAAGCGGCCTGCGCTTCGTCCAAACGCCGCTGGCCGACCAGCAACGTGCCAAGATTGCTGTTCGCGGACGCGACTTCGGCCTGCCAGTCGGCATTCGACGCATCGATCGCGACGAGACGGTCGGCCAGCGCGCGGTACTCGTCGAAGGCCTTTTCGGCGATCGCGGTGTCGCCGTGCTGCCAGGCGACGTAGCCGACCCAGTACATGCTCTGCGCGTGATCGAACACACGCTGCCCGTCGTTCGGCGCGCGCGCGAGCAGCTCGCTCGTGCTGCGTGCCGCCTTCTCGAACACGTCGAGCGCGTGGTCGAGATTGCCGCGCAGGTCGTCGACTTCGCC
>DAISJF010000136.1:0-5884 GCA_036821625.1 Rhodanobacteraceae bacterium | reverse complement strand
GCCGAGGAACGCGGCGACGTCGCGCTGAAGATCCGGCGCGGCGAGCACGCGAAACCCGGCGAAGCCGAGATCGCGCGGCAGCGTGCTCGGGTCGAGCCCGCTCTGCGAGAGATCGAACAGCGTCGGGTCGTAGGCGATCTCGCGCGCGACGCCGTCGACGACTTCGTGAAGACGCACCGCGCGGCGAAACTGCATGCCGAGGTGGAAGAACTGCAGCTCGAACCCGAGCCCGCCGTTCGCCCACAGCGCGCGCTCCGGGCGGAAGCGGATCGACTCGAAGCGGTCCCACTTCATGTGCGCGACCGACGCCGGTACCGGCCGCGCCGGCGCCGCAAAGGGCCGCATCGCCAGCGCGCGCGCTTCGCCCTTGAGCGCGGCGTAGTCGAAGCGCGTCGCGGGCGCGTCGGCGAATGCCTCGTTGCGGAGCAGCGAGAGCCCGGCAAGGGCGAAGGTCGATGCCTTGAGCAGATCGCGCCGCTTCACGCGGCGCTCCGCGCGACGGCCGCAATGGGCGTGCGCGCGCGTGCCGCTGCGTGTCGCGCGTCGATCCAGTCCGGGTTCGCGCGGTCATCGGTCCAGACCGCGAAATGCAGGCGCGACAGCGCAATCGCATCGCCGAGGAGCGCGGACTTCAGCGCGATGTCCAGCGCGGCAGGTCCCTCGCGCAGCGCGCGTTCGACCAGCGCGTCGTGCACGCGGCGGATCGCATCCGAATGCTGCGTGCGCGCGACGTCGGCGGCGCACGCGATCGCGTTGTGGATCGGATCGACCACGGCGTCGACGAACCCGGCTTCACGCGGCGCCTGGCGCAGACAGCGGCGCATCGCGCGCAGCACGCGCGGCGGATACGTTTCCTCGGGGATCAGGAACAGGCGCTCGGCGCGAAACGCGCGTCCGAGCGAGACGCGGCTCGACAGCACCGAGATCGGTATCGAAACGGCCAGCGCTCCGGCGACCGGCAGCAGCCAGCCGAGGAACGCCGGGTTGAGCCAGTAGACGAGCGCAAGCCAGGCGAGCCCGAGCAGGGTGTGCAATCCGTGCCGGCGGAACGCTTCGCCCCAGCTCGTCGCGGCGTCGCCGCGCTCCGGCGATTTCCAGACGAGCTTGAGCCCGAGCAGCGCGCTCACGATGAACTGCGTATGGAACAGCATGCGCACCGGCGCGAGCAGCATCGAGAACACGATCTCGACGAGCATGCTCGCCGCGAGCCGCAGGATGCCGCCGAAGCGCTGCGCGCCGCGCAGCGCGATCAGCGCGACGGCGAGGATCTTGGGCAGGAACAGCAGCGTCGCGGTCGCGCTGGAAAGCGCGATCGCGCGCGACGGATGCCATTCGGGCCACAGCGGGAAAAGCTGGTTCGGCGTGACGAAGTAGGTCGGCACGGTCAGCACGTGCACGGCAAGGAGCGCGGTCGACAGCACGAGGAACAGGAACCAGAGCGGCGCCGACAGATAGGCCATCACGCCGGTCACGAACACGGCGCGGTGCGCCGGATGCAGGCCCTGCGCGAAGAACAACCGCGAGTTGATCAGGTTGCCCAGGCACCAGCGCCGGTCCCGCTTGAGCTCGTCGAGCAGGTTCGGCGGCATCTCCTCGTAGCTGCCGGGCAGGTCGTACGCGATCCAGACGCCCCATCCGGCGCGCCGCATCAGCGCCGCTTCGACGAAATCGTGCGAGAGGATCTCGCCGGACAGCGCACCGCGGCCGGGCAGCCGGCCGAGCGCGCAGTGCTTCATGAACGGCGCGACGCGGATAATCGCGTTGTGGCCCCAGTAATGCGATTCGCCGAGCTGCCAGAAGTGCAAACCCGCGACGAAAAGCGGGCCGTACACGCGCGTCGCGAACTGCTGGATGCGCGCGTACAACGTCTCGCGTCCGAACGCGCTCGGCGCGGTCTGGATGATGCCGGCGTGCGGATGCGCCTGCATCAGCCGCATCAACTCGACGAGGCAGCGTCCGCTCATGACGCTGTCCGCATCGAGCACCACCATGTACGCGTAGCCCTTGCCCCAGCGCCGGCAGAAATCCGCGACATTGCCGCTCTTGCGCTTGATGCGATGCTGGCGGCGCCGATAGAACACGCGGCCGAAGCCGCCCGTGCGGCGGCAGAAATCGAGCCAGGCTTCGCGCTCGGCGACGCGCAGATCCGGATCGCTCGTATCGCTCAACACGAAGAAATCGAAGCGATGGATCTCGCCCGTGCGCGCCAGCGAATCGTACGTCGCGCGCAAGCCCGCGAACACGCGCGCGACATTCTCATTGCAGATCGGCATCACGATCGCGGTGCGCGCGTCGCCGGCGAGCGGCGTTCCCTGCGCTTCGCGCGTCGAGATCGCGTAGCGGTCGTGGCCGCGCAGCTGCAGCACGAAGCCGGCCATCGCAGTCCAGAAGCCGGCGGACACCCACAGGAACAGGATCGCGAAGAGTCCGAGAATGCCAAGCTCGAGCGGCTGCCGGCCGTGATACGGCAACACGCCGGCCATGAAGTCGGTCGCGAGCACGGTCTGCGCGACGACGAGCGCGAGCAGCACGAGACGGCGCACGGTCGCCGCGAACTGCCAGGAACGGTGCAGCGGCGGCGCCGACGCCTCGTCGACTCGCTCGCGCCGGCGCCGACGCAGAAGTCGCGACAGCAGCGTGCCGAGCCGCCAGGGCTCCGGCGCCATCGAGGTGCGCTGGATCGGCGGCGCCGAGATCAGGCGCAGGCCGCGGCGCGGATCGTCGGCGACGATCGCATCGCCGGCGCCGTCGAGTCCCGCGAGCTTCAACCGCGCATGCAGCGAATCGAGCGCGGGCGGTTCCGACGCCGTCGCCTCGTCGGCCAGCGCGCGATGCACGCGCGTCATCACCTCGCGTGCGTCGCCTTCGCGCGCACAGGCGCGAGCGATGCGCGCACGCTCGGCCGGCGCGAGCGCGAGCGCGGCGAGATAGTCGTTGCAGACGGTCGACGCGGCGTCGCGCGTCAGCCGGATGGCAGCGCGTAGCTCCATGTCTCCGAGGTCTCCGTTCCCTTGCGCACGGCAGCGCGCAGCTCGAGCGGCTTGTTCGCGTCGGCGCGGTGCACGTGCAGCTCGAGGCGCACGCCGTCCGTCTCGGGATTGCGGCGCAGCACCTTGTCGACGATCGTGCCGTTCGTGTCCGTCGAAACGTCCGCGCTCACCGCGTCGTCGTCGTCGCGTCCGCGCAGCATCGGGCCGGCGTAGTCGATCACGAAGCCGATCGCGTTGTCGGGCCTGGGCATGTAGCCCTCGCCGCGCCGCGTGGCTGCGACCCAAGCGGTCGGCGGGCGCGTCTCCTCGTCCTTTTGCCAGTGCACGCGGTAGTGCAGGTCGATCGCCGACCCGGGCGCCGGCGCGCGATCGGCGATCCAGTACGCGACGATGTTGTCGTTGGTCTCGTCGGGCGCCGGGATCTCGACCAGCTCGACACGACCCGCGCCCCACTCGCCGATCGGCTCGACCCACGCGCTCGGATGCGCTTCATAGCGCGTCGAAAGATCCTGATAGCTCGCGAACGAGCGTTGCCGCTGCATCAGGCCGAAGCCGCGCGGACTGTCGAGCGCGAACGAGGTGACCAGCAGCCGTTTCGGATTGACCAGCGGCCGCCAGATCCATTCGCCGGTCTTCGAGTAAATCGACAGGCCGTCGGAGTCGTGCACTTCGGGCCGGTAGTCGTCGGTTTCCGCACGCTGGTTCGCGCCGTGGAAGAACATGCTCGTAAGCGGCGCGAGGCCGAGCTTGCCGACCTTGTCGCGCAGATAAATGCGCGCGGTGACCTCGACGACCGACTCCACGCCGGGCACGAACACGAAGCGATAGGCGCCTGTCGCGCGCGGAGAATCGAGCAGGCCGTAGAACGTGAGCGCGTCCGCGCCGCGCTGCGGCCTCTCGAGCCAGAACTCGACGAAACGCGGGAACTCCTCGCCCGATTCGAGCGCGGTATCGATCGCAAGACCGCGCGCCGAGAGTCCGTACAGCTGGCCCTTGCCGAGCCCGCGGAAGTAGCTCGCGCCGAGGAATTCGAGCACATCGTCCTTGTGCGCGGGAATGTTCAGCGCGTAATGCACATTGAAACCCGCATAGGCGGCGCCGTCGATCGCGTGCGGGTCGACGCCGCTCGTACCGTAGTCGAAGAGCTGCGCGTCGAATGCGATCTCGTGGACCGCGTTGTGCGCGATCTCGTCGATGCGCACCGGCCGGTCGAACAGCCAGCCTTCGTGGAACATCTGGATCTCGAACGGCAGCCGCGCCGAACGCCAGCGCGCGGCGTCTGGCCGGTAGCGGATCGCTTCGTAGCGATCGTGGTCGAGATGCTGCAGCGGCCCTGGCAGATGGGGTCCTTTGTCGTCGAATGCGGCGGCAGCGAGCGCCTTGGCGCGGGCATCGACGTCGTCGAACCCGAACTTCTGCGGCGCCGCGACCGCGCACGGGGTGCCGGCGATCAGCGCGAAGGCGAAAAGTGCCGTATTCGGGCGGGTCGGCATGGTCCGGACGCGAGTGGGGACGCGCCGATCCTAGTGCGTAATCCGTTTACATCTTGCAAAACGCCGGTATTGCGGTTCATCTCGCATTCGGGGTCGCTGGAACGGGCGCGTGCCTTCTGTAATATCGCCGGGCGCGGAGCGCGGTTCTCGCAACGGCCGGATGGCCACGGGTTTGCGGAGGTGGGGTTGCGCGTATCGGCACGCACGACAGCTGCGCCCGCTCCGGGAACTGCGGAGGACGAGGATCCTCGCGCGCACCGGCGCGCGTCGGCGCGCGCCCGCGCGATCATCGTGCTCGGGCTCACTGCCGCGCTGGTCGCGTGCGCGACATACACGCCGGCGCCGATCGACCCGGCGCGCAGCGCGGACTCGTTTGCCGCGCGCCGGTTCGACCAGCCTTCGCTGCGCGACGCGGTCGAGCGCGTGGTTCCGCACGCGGCCGAGGCGTGGCCGCCAGGCGAATGGAATCGCGCCGAGCTGCTTGCGGTCGCGCTCGCGCAGAATGGTTCGCTCGCGGTGGCGCGCGCGCGGGTCGACGCCGCGCTCGCCGCCGAGATCACGGCCGGCGAGCTGCCGAATCCGACGCTCGGTCTTCAGAGCGAATACGCACGACGCGAGCCGCAGCACTGGCTGTACGGCATCAGCTTCGATTTCCTGTTGCCGCAGCACGGCGTGCGCAGGCTCGACGAAGAGCTCGCGCGGCTCGTCAGCAGCGGCGCGCGCACGCAGTTGATGGAAGACACCTGGAGCGTGCGGCGCGCGCTGACCGCCGCATTGTCGGATCGCGAGAGCGCGCGTCGTCGGCTCGCGGTATTTTCGCGCATGACGGCGGCGCAGGATCTCCTCGTCGCGCTGCAGCGCCAGCGCGTCGGCGCGGGCGAGGACGCGCCTGCGGCTCTCGACGCCGCACAGGCGACGCGGATCGAGATCGCACAGCAGCAAGCCGACGCGCGCGCCGATGACGCGAGCGCCGACGCGGCGCTTGCGGCCGCGCTCGGCATGCCCTCGTCGGCGCTCGACGGCATTGCGATCTCGTGGCCGGACTGGGGCGATCCGTCGCCATTCGCGGACGAGGCATTGCAGGCCGCGCGCGAGCAGGCGCTGCTGTCACGCTCCGATCTTGCCGTGGCGATCAACGAATACGCGGAAAGCGAAGCGAAGCTCGAGCGCGCGATCGCGCGCCAGTATCCGCAGTTCGAGCTCAGGCCCGGCTACTACTGGGACCACGGCATCGCGAAGTGGCCGTTCGACGTCGACCTGACTTTTCCGATGTTCTCGCGCAACCGCGGCGAGATCGCGGAAGCGAAAGCGGCGCGCGAAGTCGCCGGGCAGAAGATGCTGGCGCGGCAGGCCGGCATCTACGGCGAGATCGAGGCCGCGCTGCGCGCCGAGGAAGTCGCG
>DAISJF010000135.1:0-5887 GCA_036821625.1 Rhodanobacteraceae bacterium | reverse complement strand
GCGATCATCGAGATCACCGACAGCTCGGTGCCGGTGACCACCATCGCCAGCAGCGCGCCGACGCCGGCCGACGGCAGCGTCGACAGGATCGTGACCGGATGGATCAGGCTCTCGTAGAGCATGCCGAGCACGATGTAGACCGTGATGATCGCGCCGAGAATCAGCAGCGGAGTGTCGCCCGACTGCTGCTGGAAACGGCGGAAATCTCCGGTGAAATCGAGGCGAACGTCGCCCGGCATGCGCATGCCCGCGATCGTGTTGCCGATGATGAGCTGGGCCTGCCCGAGCGTCGCGCCGGGCGCGAGGTTGAAGCTGAGGCTCATCGTCGGGAACTGCGCGTCGTGATCGACCTCGCTTGGCGCGACCGTGTTCTGCATGTGTGCGATCGTCGTGATCGGCACCATCGCGCCGGATGACGAGCGCACGTAGATCTGCTCGAGCGCGGCCGGGCTCGCGGACTGGTTCGGCATCGCGCTGACCACGACCTTGAACTGGTTGATGTCCGAATAGATCGTCGAGACCTGGCGCTGCCCGAACGCGTCGTACAGCGCGCTGTCGACCGCGGCGACGCTGACGCCGAGGCGCGACGCCGCGTCGCGATCGACCACGAGGAGCTGGCGCATGCCGGCCTCGTCGATGTCGCTGCCGACGTCGCGCAGCTGCGGCACCGTCTTCAAAGTGTCCACGAGCCGCGGCAGCCAGAGCTGCAATTCGGCGAGATCGTCGCCCTTCAATGAAACCTGGTACTGGCCGCCGCCGCCCCCACCGGGGCCGCCGCCGCTCGGCAGGTCCTGCACGGGCCGCAGGCGGAGCTGGATGTCCGGAATTCCCGCTGCGGCCTTGTTGAGCCGCGTCATCACCGCGAACGTGGATTCGCCGTGGCGTTCCGACAGCGATTTCAGGCTCACGTAGAGCTGCCCGCTGGCGCCGCCGCTCGCGCCCCAGCCGCCGCCGAGACGCGAGCCGACGCTGGCCACGGCGGGATCCTTCAGCACGAGCGCGGCGAGCTTCTGCTGCGCGGCGGACATGCGGTCCGGCGAGACATCCGCGCTCGCATTCGTGCGACCTTGCAGCATGCCGGTGTCCTGCTGCGGGAAAAGCCCTTTCGATACCGCGCCGGCCAGGAAGAATGTGATCACGACGAGCACGACCGGCTGCAGCGCCGTAAAGCGCGGATGACGCAGCGAGAAATCGAGCGCGTGCCGATACGTGTTCAGCATGCCGGCGTGGAACGCGTCGAGTTTCTCGCCGAGACGCGAATGCCTGCCCTCTGCGTGCGGCTTGAGGAATCGGCCGCACAGCGCCGGCGTCAGCGTCAGCGAAACCAGCGCCGAGAACGCGATCGCGGAGCACAGCGTGACGGTGAACTCCTGGAAGAACATGCCGGTGATGCCGCCCGTGAACAGCAACGGGATGAACACCGCGATCAGCGAGGCAGTGATCGAGACGATCGTAAAACCAATTTCGCGCGCGCCGGTCAGCGTCGCTTCGAGCCGCGGCATGCCGGCGTCGATGTGGCGGATCACGTTCTCGATCACCACGATCGCGTCGTCGACGACGAAACCGATCGCGATGACGAGCGCCATCAGCGACATGTTGTCGAGCGTGTAGCCGAGGATGTACATCATCACGAACGCGCTCGCCAGCGAGAGCGGCACGGCGGTCGCCGCGATCAGCGTCGGCGCGAGGCGGCGCAGGAACAGCGCCATCGTCAGCACGACCATCGACAGAGAGATCAGGAGCGATATCTGCACCTCGTCGATCGAAGCGCGGATGATCGGCGTGCGGTCGAAGAACGGCGTCAGCGCGACGCCGGCCGGCAGCCACGCCTGCATCACCGGCACTTCGTTCTTGATGCTGTCGACCGTCGCGATCACGTTCGCGTCGGCCTGCTTGCGCACGAACATCAGGATCGCGCGCTGCGCGCCGTACCATGCGGCCTGGTACTGGTCCTGCTGTCCGTCGTAGACGCGCGCGACGTCCTTGAGTCGGATCGGCACGCCGTTCTTCGCCGAGATCACGACGTCGGCGAAGTCCTCGGCCGTGTACAGCGAATCGTTTGCCGAGACCGCCATCAGCGTACGGCCGTCCGAAAGGAAACCCTGCGGCGAAGTCACGTTCGCTGCCGCGAGCGCGTTGCGCAGCTGATCCGGCGACAGGCCCATTGCATTCAGCGCGCGCAGGTTGAGATCGACGCGGATCGCCGGCGTCGCGCCGCCGGCGACTTCGACGTCTGCGACGCCATCAAGCTGGCGGATGTGCTGCGCGAGCAATGAATCGGCGAGATCGTAGAGCTTCGACAGCGGCTGCGTCTCGCTGGTCAGCGCGAGCGCCAGCACCGGCTGCGCGTTCGGGTTCGCCTTGCGATAGGTCGGCGCGTTGGTCAGGCCTGACGGAAGGTCCGGCGCGGCCGCATTGATCGCGGCCTGCACGTCACGCGCCGCCGAATCGACCTTGCGGCTGGTCTGGAAGATCATGATCACCGACGCCGACCCTTCACTCGATCGCGAGCTCATCGAATCGATGCCGGGAATCTGGCCGAGATGGCGCTCGAGCGGCGCGGCCACCGTAGACGCCATCGTGTCCGCGCTCGCGCCGGGCTGGTTCGCGGTGACGAAGATCGCCGGAAACTCGAGATTCGGCAGCGCGGCGACGCCGAGCAGGAAGTAGCAGATGATCCCGCACACCGCCATGCCGGCGGCGAGCAGCGAGGTGCCGATCGGACGTTTGATGAAGGGGCCGGAGATGTTCATCGGCGCCGCGTTCCTACATCACATGCCGCAAAGCGCTCACGCGTCTCTTCCCCTCTCCCGCTTGCGGGAGAGGGCAGGGTGAGGGGAGGCTTGCGCCATGCCCTCACTGCTTGCGAATGCACGTTCACTACGGACCAACTCGACCGAGGCAGAGCGCCATCTCTGGCGCTATCTCCGCAACCGGTACTTGGGAGGATATCGATTCCGGCGGCAGAGCCCGATCGGTCGATACGTTGTGGATTTCGTTTGCGTGCGCGCACGCTTAGTCGTCGAGATCGACGGAGGACAGCACGTGGATCGTCTGCTCGAGGACCTGAAGCGTACTCAGTATCTCGCGCGCAGAGGATTTCGCGTGCTGCGGTTCTGGAACAACGAGGTGTTTCTGGAGACGGAGGCTGTGCTGGAAAAGATTCTTGAAGCGTTGCGCGAGGCTTGCCCTCACCCCGACCCTCTCCCGCAAGCGGGAGAGGGGGAAGTGCGAGCCTCCGCTCGCGAAATCGACGTCGAGGAGTAGCGCGGCCTTTCCCCTCTCCCGCTTGCGGGAGAGGGCAGGGTGAGGGCGCTCTTCGCGCAAGCACGCCTGCAACGAACACCAGACTCACGCCGCACGCTCCCGCAGCCGTGCCCGCTGCGCACGCCGCTCCTTCGCCCAATCCGACAACCGCTCGAAATAAAGATAGATCACCGGGGTCGTATACAGCGTGATCAGCTGCGACAGCAGCAAGCCGCCGACGATCGATACGCCGAGCGGCTTGCGCAGCTCCGAGCCGATGCCGTTGCCGAGAGCGAGCGGCAGCGCGCCGAGCAGCGCCGCCGCCGTGGTCATCATGATCGGACGAAAGCGCAAGAGGCAGGCGCGGCGGATCGCGTCGTGCGCGTTCATGCCGGTGCGCTGCGCCTCTATCGCGAAGTCGATCATCATGATCGCGTTCTTCTTGACGATGCCGATCAGGAGCACGATGCCGACGATGCCGTCGACCGAAAGGCTCATGCCGCAGACCATCAGCGCGAGCAGGGCGCCGACGCCGGCCGGCGGCAGCGTCGAGATGATCGTGACCGGATGGATGTAGCTTTCGTACAGCACGCCGAGCACGATGTAGATCACGACGACGGCGGCGAGCAGCAGCAGCACTTCGTCGGTCAGGGATGCGGAGAACTCCGCGGCCTTGCCGATGAAACGGCCGCGAACCTGCGGTGGGAAATTCATCGATGCTTCGACCGCGTGCACGGCATCGACCGCGTCGGACAGCGAATAGCCCGGCGCGAGATTGAACGAGATTGTGACGGCCGGAAGCTGATCCTGATGGCTGACGACGAGCGGCGCGTCCTCTGCGACCGCGTTCGCGAGCGATGAGAGCGGAATCGTGCCGCCCGCGCCCACGGCGAAACCGATATTGCCGGTATTGCCGATGCCCGAAGGCGTGGCCGAGTTGCTCGACGTGACCTGTCCGAGCGTCGTCGCGTTGCTGCCGGTCAGCGCGCCGTTGCCGTTGCCGCGCACGGTCAGCTTGTCGAGAAGATCCCTGCTGGTGCGGAACTCCGGCGCCGCTTCGAGCACGACACGGTACTGGTTCATCTGCGTGAAGATCGTAGAGATCTGGCGCTGGCCGAACGCGTCGTAGAGCGTGTCGTCGATCGTCTGCACCGGCACGCCGAGGCGGCTCGCCTTCTCGCGATCGATCGTGAGCTTGAGCTCGTTGCCCTGGTTGGCGAGATTGCTGCCGACGTCGGCGAGCTCGGGCCGCCTGCGCAGCGCATCGGTCATCTTCGCGACGAAACCGGCGAGCTCGTCGGAGTTCACATCGGACAGCGCGTACTGGTATTCCGTCGCGGCGACGCGCGTGTCGAGCGCGACGTCCTGCACGGGCTTCAGATACAGCGCGACGCCGGGCATGCCCTGGGCCGCGCGCTGCAGCTTCGCGAGTACCGCGTCGAGCGCGCCGCGCTCGTTGCGCGGCTTCAGCACGATGCTGAGCTGACCCTGGTTCAGCGTCGGATTGATCGAGCCCGCGCCGATGAACGCGGCGACGCCGGCGACGTCGGTTTGCGTGCGCAGCGCTTCGGCCACGGCTTTCGTGCGCTCCTCCATGGCCGGGAACGCGATGTTCTGATCCGCCTCGACGACGCCGGTGACGAGCCCGGTGTCCTGCTCTGGCAGGAGTCCCTTCGGAATCAGCACATAGAGCGCAATGGTGACGACGACCGTGATCGTCGCGACGGCCAGCATCAGCGGCTGACGCGCGAGCACCCAGTCGAGCGTGCGCGAGTACGCGTCGACGAGCCGCGTCCACCAGGTGCGCCGGCCATGACCGCGCGCGTCGTCGTCGGCCGGCAGCGAATCCTGCCGCAGCAGGTACGCGCACATCATCGGCGTCAGCGTCAGCGAGATCAGCATCGAGATCGCGACCGCGATCGACAGCACCCAGGCGAATTCGTGGAACAGACGGCCGGTGACGCCGGGCATCAGCAGCAGCGGCAGGAACACCGCGATCAGCGAGACGGTCAGCGACATGATCGTAAAGCCAATTTCACTGGCGCCGATCATCGCGGCTTCCTTCGGCTCTTTGCCCTGCTCGATGTAGCGCACGATGTTCTCGATCATCACGATCGCATCGTCGACGACGAAGCCGGTCGCGACGGTCAGGGCCATCAGCGAAAGGTTGTCGAGCGAGAAGCCGGCGAACGACATCACGCCGAACGTGCCGAGCAGCGAGAGCGGCACGGCGATGCTCGGGATCACGGTCGCCCAGAGGCGCCGGAGGAACACGAAGATGACCGCTATGACGAGGAGGATCGTCAAGCCGAGCGTGAACTCGACGTCGTGCACCGACGCGCGGATCGTGACCGTGCGGTCGGAGAACACGTCGAGATGCACGTCGGCCGGCAGCACCGATTTCAGCTCCGGCAGCGCCTTTCGTACTTCCTCGACCGTCTGCACGATGTTCGCGCTCGGCTGGCGGCGGATGTCGAGCAGCACCGCGTTCTTGCCGTTCGCCCACGCGGCGAGCTGGTCGTTCTCGACGCCGTCGACGACCTTGGCGACGTCGCCCAAGCGCACCGGCGCGCCGTTCTTGTAGCTGATGATCGTGCCCGCGTACTGCTGTGCGTCCTGCAGCTGGTCGTTGGTGCCGATC
>DAISJF010000134.1:0-5912 GCA_036821625.1 Rhodanobacteraceae bacterium | reverse complement strand
GCCGCCTCGTCGAGCAGGCCGACCGCGTCGATGGCCGCGCGCCGAACATACAGACAGAAGCCGTTGCCGGTCGGCAGCTCCGGATAGGCGTGTCCGGCCTGCTGCCACAGCGCGCGCGCGGTCTGCCCGAAAGTCCAGGCTGCCGGCATCGCATTCTCGCGCTCGATCTCCGGCACCGAAAACGCGCCGGCGTTGTCGGATACGGCCGTGACGGTCGCGACGTCCGCCGCCGTCATCGCCGCGCGACGCAGACCGGTCAACCAGTTCGGCCCGACTTCGGCGTCGGCGTTCAAGAGCACGACATCCGCGCGATCCGCTTCGACGATGCCGCGATTCGCCGTCGCGGTGAAGCCGCGATTCGTTTCGTTGCGGAAAACGCGGACATCGGGCCGCGACGCATACCGATCGAGCAGCGGTGCGATCGCAGGATCCGGGCTCGCATCGTCGATCACGATCAGCCGCGCGCGACCGGTCGTGTGCACGAGCACGGAATCGAGGCAGCGCTCGACGAGCTCCGGCGCGCCATAGACCGGCACGACGACCGCGACCTCGTGCGCTGCGCAATCGACACCGAACGGCACGAGCCGACCGATGTCGCCGAGATCGTCCGCCGCGGCGACCGCAGCGGCAGTGCCCGCCTGACCGAAACGGATCGCCAGCGGCACATCGATCAGCGCTTTGCCGTCGCGTCCGCGGCGAGGCAGCAGATTCACCGAGCCACACGCGAGCGGCGCGAACGGGAACAGGAATCGGACCACGCCGTCGGTATCGACCGGACTGTCGGCGAAGAAACTTCCGTCGAGATCGAGCGCGATGCGCCCGTCGCGCAGCGCGGGATCGAGCTGCAATGTCAGCTCGCAGCCGGACCAGCGCAGATCGCGCAGCAGCGAGCGCTGCGTTGATGAATGCGAGGCGCGGGCACGCAGAAACGACAACATCGCCGGAGCTTAGCCGTACACGCGCGCGGATGCAGCTGCGGCGGTGGCATTCTCGAAGACGGCAGCGGTTTCTTCGGCGAACTCGCGGTCGAGAATGCTGCGATCCTCGATCGCGGCGAGCAGATCCCGCTGCGCGACGGTCAGCGCGGCACGCGCCTCGGGACGGGCGCGCTGGCGGCGCACGCCGGGCTCGATCCAGGCGTTCACCGCGACCGCGTCCGGCGTCGAAAGGCCGTCGATGCCGAGCGCGCTGAGCTCAGCCTTGAGCCACGCCGCGATGCGCGGCGGTTCCGCCACGAGATCGGCGTAGTCGACGAGCACGCGCGGCCAGCCGCGTGTCGCGGCGAACGCCGCGCGCGTGTAGCGTTCCCAGAGCACGAGCGCCTGTTCCCGGCTGAGCCCATCGCGCGCGGCGAGCGAGTCGGCGACTTCGGCCGGATCGCGCACGACGTGCACGAATACGGGCCGCGTCAGCAGCGGCAGCAGCTCGCGCGCGAGCAGGCACAATCGCGGCTCCTTGATGAACCAGGGTCGACGCGCATCGAGCGCATCGAGCACCGCCCCGGTCTGGCGACGAAATGCGTCGACGGCCGCGGGCGGCGCGTGGATCGGCGGTCGCTTCCAGTCGCCGCCGGCGGCCGCGAGGCGGCGGCGACACGCATCGTGCAGCGCGGCGAGCTCGTAATGGCCACGCGGATTGTCGGGACCGATCAGGAGCGCGGATTCCTCTCCGGGCCACGCGCCCATGCGCGCGAGGAGTCCGGCCACGCTCGAAGTGCCGGAGCGATGCATGCCGAGCACGACGATCTGGCCGCTCGCCGGACGGGGAAGATCCGCGGGGCGGTGTGCGCGCGGCGGCAGCGCCCGCGCCGCGAACGTGCCGCCCGACTCGAGCGCTTCGACCAGGCGATCCGCGCTCGCTTCGATGTCGTTCGACGCGGCGAAGCGTATCGCGCCGGCGCGTGCGCCGGCGACACCGTCGGCGCGCCGGTCGAATGCTTCCCGCAATCGCGCGCCCAGAGACTCGACGTCCGGCTCTGCCCAGCGACAGCCGGGATGCCGCGCGTCGTCAACGAGTCGCGCGCGAGCGACGCCGTAGCCGCGCGCGCGCACGAGCTCCGCCTGGCTGCCGAAATCGCCGGCGACGAGAACCTTGCCCATCGCGAGGGCTTCGGCCGCGAGCGGATCCCAGCCCGCGCCGCGGCGAACCGACACGTAAGCATCGACCGCGGCCAGGAATTGCGCGCGCTCGTGATCCGGAAACCCCCAGCCGTGCAACAACTGCACCGGTCCGCCGCGCGTGCGTTCGACGAGCGCGACGAGCTTTTCCACCATCGTCGCGTCGTCCTGCGGACAAAGCTGGACCAGGAGCTCGACCGGCTCGTCCGCATCGAACGTGCGGCGGAACGTGTCGATCAGGAGATCGGTCGCGTCGCGCGCGAGATCCTCGGCGATCGTGAGAAACACGAATCGTCCGTGCGGATCGCGCGGAGCCGGCACGCGCGGATGGAAATAGTCGCGATCGACGCCGAGGGACACGATCGCGATCGGCGTCGTGACGCCGGCTGCGCGGAATGCCTCGGCCTGGAACGCGTCGGGCACGATCAGGCGATCGAGCGCATTCGCGGCTCGCGCCCATTCGGCGGGTACGCGATCCCAGTCGCCGAGACCGAATCCGGCGCGCAGGCGCCCGTGCGCGTGCACGAATTCCGGCGCCGGAGCGCAAACCAGCGCGGCATCGGGCAATGCGGGCCATTGGCGGCTCGCGGCCAGCTCGAGCCGGAAATCCTGCGGATCGGCGCGCTCGCGCCGGGTCGGCGCAAACGTGGCGCGCAGTCCGCGCGCGTCGAGCCGGCGCACGTAGTCGCGCGCGAGTCGCGCGAAGATCGGCGGCGTTCGCGTCACGCCCTGCCAGAGCAGTGTGCCGCGATAGCCGGCCGCGAGACGCTTCTGCCAGCGCGCGGCGAACGTCGCGCGGCTCCTCTCGAACAGGCCGGCGCGGAAGCTCGAGTCCTCGGCCGTCGACCCGTGCTGATCGTGGCGCAGCGTCACCGCGCCGGCAACGACGGTCGCGATGCCGAGATCTGCGGCGCGAAGACAGTAGTCGGTGTCCTCGAAGTAGCTGTGGAACGCCGTATCGAGCGCGCCGAGCCGATCCAGACAGTCGCGGCGGATGTACGCGAGCGCGAACGCGATGCCCTGCACGCGACGCAGTCCCGTGTACTGCGCGACTTCGCGCTCGATCAGGCCGGACTCCGTCTGCTGGCCCCACAGGCGCTCGGGCTCGATGAAGCCGCCGCTGTGATAGACGCGTCCTTCGGGCTCGGGGCCGAGCAGCCGGCAGCCGACGATGCCGTGATCAGGCGCGGCGTACGCGGCGTCGCGAAGACGGCCGAGCCAGTCGCGCTGCGTGAACTTGAGATCGTTGTTGAGCAGCACGACGTCGTCGTCGGGCCTCGCCGCGGCGATGCCGGCGTTCATGCCGCGCACGAAGCCGAGATTTTCCGGCATCGTCAGGATGCGCACGCGATCGGCGTACGCGGCGAGTGCCCGCGGGGTCTCGTCCTCGCTGCCGTTGTCGACGACGATGATCTCGGCCTCATCGCGATCGCTCGCCAGCAGCGAATCGAGGCAGCGCCGCGTCAACGGCCATTGATTCCAGGCGAGCACGATCAGCGCGACGCCGCGCATGCTCATTCGTCCTTTCCGGCGACGCTTTCGGGCCAGAGTGCAGCGAACAGCCGATCGAGCTCGTTGATCGAGTAATCGGCCACCGGCGTCAGCAGCAGGGCTGCGGCGCTTTCGGCGGCAGCGCTGCCGTTTCGCGCGTCTTCGAGCACGCGGCGCATGAATGCCGGATCGCTCGCGCGCGCGGGATCCGCCTGCGCGACGCGCGCGGCCGCGATCAGCAGCTGCCGCGCCGACACGCGAAGGCGGCCCGCGAGCGCGGCCAGCCGCGCTTCGTCGATCGTGCCGCCTGCCGTGCTCATCCCGCGGCTCCGACGTGGTGCATGTCTCGATGATAGGCCGCAAACACGGCGTCGCGCTCGCCTTCGAGCACGCTCTTGCCGTGCTCGATCCAGAGCACGCGGTCGCAGAGCGCGGCGATCTGCGCCTCGTCGTGGCTGACCAGCACGACCGTATGCCCTTCGCCCATGCGCTCGCGCAACGCCGCGCCGGATTTCTCCTGGAACTCCGCGTCGCCGACCGCGAGCACTTCGTCGATCAGGAGCACGTCCGGCTCGACCTGGATCGCGACCGAGAACGCGAGCCGCATGACCATCCCCGACGAATACGCGGCGATGGGCTGCTCGAAGAAATCGCCGAGCTCGCAGAAATCGCGGATCGCCGCCAGACGCGCGACGATCTCGCTGCGTCTGAGGCCGAGCAGGAGCCCGGACAGGATCGCGTTGTCGCGTCCGGACAGGTGCGGCACGAAGCCGAGCGCAAGCGAGAGCAGCTGGCACGACACCGGCGCGCGGCGCACGCGGCCTCGATCCGGCTGCAGAACGCCGGCGATCACGCGCAGCAGCGTGCTCTTGCCGGCGCCGTTGCGGCCGATCACGCCGAGCCGCTCGCCGCGACGCAGGCGGACGCTGACGTCGTCGAGCGCCCAGAAGCGGTCGCCGCCGACGCGACGCTGCGCATCGAACGCGATGCCTACGTTCTCGAGCTCGATCAGCGCATCGTTCATTTCAGGTCGCCAGCTTCGGATACCGCGGCGCGAAACGCGCGACGACCGCGACACCGATCAGGCACGCCGTCACGGACAGGAGGCTCACCTTGGCAAGGCCGAGCCAGTTCGGCCATTCGCCGCGCATCAGGATCCCGCGCGAAGCTTCCATCAGCACCGCGATCGGGTTGAGCTCCATGACCTCGCGCATCGGCGAGGGCACCGCCTTGAGCGAGAACACGACGCCGGACAGGAACATCACGACGGTCAGCACCTGCTCGATCACGAAGCGCAGGTCGGGCAGCAGCGGCACGAGAGACGCGACGACGAAGCCTGCGCCCGCCGCAACGAGGAACACCGCGGCGAACACGAGCGGCAACGCGAAGTACGCCATGTTCGGCCGATAACCGAACAGCCAGAGGATGACCAGCAGCAGCGCGAAGATGTAGAAGAACTTGATCGTGTCGGCGAGCATCTGCACCAGCGGAAACACCAGCGGCGGCAGCCGCACCTGGCGGATCAGCGGCAGGTTCGACCAGATCGCATAGCCGCCGTGCGTGATGCACGATTTCATCCATTGCCAGAGCGTGAGACCGATCAGCAGCATCGGCAGGTAGTCGGGTCCGCCGGTCTTCAGGATCACGCCGAACACGAGCCAGTACGCGGCCATCTGCATGCCCGGCTCGAGCACCCACCAGATGAGACCGAGGTAGCTGCGCGCGCGCTCGGCGCGGAGCTCCGCATACGTGCTGAAAAGAACGAGCTCGATCAGGTGCTGGCGCATGCGCAACGTTCGGAAAGAAGGCCGTGAAGCATACAGGACGGACTCGGCGTTGGGCTGCGCTGGCAAGAGCGCGCGCGCTCGCGGCGCGGTGTCTCAGGCCGCGCAAAGACCATCGAGCACGGGACCCGCAAATGCGAGCACGAGCAGCAGCACCGCGAGTACGGCGCCGGCAACGAGACGCAGCGCCGTGAACGCGAGCGGACCGGTATCCATGCCGGCGATCCGCGCCCGCGCCGCGACGAAAAAGGTTCCGGCGAAAGCGCACAGGAACGGCATCAGCGGAAACAGGAATCGCGCCTTGACGTGCACAATCGACATCAACGCGAACTGGTACGCGACATAGGCGGCGATCAGCACGACGCCGGCATCCGGACGGCGACGCCAGCACGCGATGCCGAATGCGCAGCCGGCAAGTGTGAGCGCATGAAACAGGTCGTTGGCGATCGTCAGCGTACGCGTCAGCGCAGGCCCGGTGCGGTAAAGCGACAGATGGCCGTCGCACGCGGGACCCGGCAGC
>DAISJF010000133.1:0-5918 GCA_036821625.1 Rhodanobacteraceae bacterium | reverse complement strand
CAACGAGAAACGCTTCCGGCTTGCGGGCGTGACGCTCGCCGGCAGCAGCGAGCCGCTGCGAGTCGGCGTCGACGAATGCGTCCGCATCACGACCGGCGCGCCGCTGCCGATCGGCGCGGATACGGTTGTCGTCAAGGAACGCACACGCGTCGAACAGGGCTTCGTCGTCGTGTCGGGTCGCGAATCCGCAGGCGCGAACGTGCGTCCCGCCGGCGAGGATCTGGGCGAGGGTGAAACAGCCGTACGTGCGGGATACGTCCTGAGCGCCGCGCGACTCGGCCTTCTCGCTTCCTGCGGCAAGAGCGAAGTGGCGGTGACACGGCGTCCGCGGGCGGCGTTGCTGGTGACCGGCGACGAGCTCGTCCCGCTCGAAGAGCCGCTCGGCTTCGGCCAGATCCACGACAGCAACCGCTACACGATCGCCGGCCTGCTCGAAGGCATCGGCATCGTGCCCGAGCCCGTCGCGCACGTACGCGACGACGAAGACGCGCTGCGCGAAACGCTGCTCGCGGCGGCGGCAGTTTGCGATGTCGTGATCACCAGCGGCGGCGTTTCGGCGGGCGAAGCGGACCACGTCTCGGGTCTCGTCGCCGAGCTCGGCCGCGTGCATTTCTGGAAAGTGCGCATGAAACCGGGCATGCCGATCCTGTGCGGCGAGATCGGCAAGGCCCTGGTGTTCGCGCTGCCGGGCAATCCGGTGTCGTCGTTCGCGACGTTCCTGGCACTCGTGCGACCCGGGCTGATGGCCATGCAAGGCGCGGAGGACGCCGCACGCCGCTGGTTTGCGCGGCTGGGAGCGCCGATCCGCAAGAGGCACGATCGGACCGAATTCCTGCGTGCGCGCCTCGAAAGCCGCGACGACGGGCTGCTTCGCGCGACAGCGGTCGAACAGCAGGGTTCGGGGATGCTGCGCGGCGTCGCCGAGAGCGATTGCCTGATCGTTCTGCCGGAAGCCGCGCGGACGCTGGACGCGGGCGACGTCGTGGAAGTGCTGATGCTGCCGGGGCTATGCTGAGCGCGTGAGCACCGTGCTGAAAACCTCACAGGCGAACGACGGTGGGCCGATCCGCGAGATCGACCCCGTCGAAGCAGTCGCGCGCCAGCGCGATTCGGCGCTGCTCCTCGACGTGCGCGAAGACGCCGAGCGCGCCGCCGGCATGCCGGCCGGTGCGATCGGGCTCGCGCGCGCGGAGATCCCGGCGCGCATCCGCGAGATCGCCGCCGATCCGCGTCGCGAAATACTGACGATCTGCGGCACGGGACGACGCTCGCTGCTCGTCGCGCAGACGCTGCGCAAGATGGGCTATGCCAACGTTGCGTCCGTGCGCGGCGGCTTTGCGCGTTGGCGGACCGAGCAATTGCCGATCGCATACATCGATCTCGACGCGAGCGCAGCGGAACGCTACGCCCGGCATTTGACGCTGCCCGAAGTCGGCGCGGCGGGTCAGAAAAGGCTGCGCAGCGCGCGCGTGGCGCTGATTGGAGCCGGCGGTCTCGGATCGCCGGCCGCGCTGTACCTCGCAGCGGCGGGCGTGGGCACGCTGAGTCTCGTCGACGACGACCGCGTCGAACGATCGAATCTGCAACGCCAGATCCTGCATGCGGATGCACGGGTGGGCATGGGCAAGGCCGAATCCGCGCGCCTCGCGCTGAATGCGCTGAACCCGGACGTGCGCGTCGAGCTGCGCGAGGAGCGGCTGCGCGCGGCGAATGTCGAGGCCCTGATTCGCAATCACGACGTCGTCATCGACGGCGCCGACAATTTTCCGACACGCTATCTGCTCGACGCGGCCACGCGGCGCCTCGGAATTCCGCTGGTCTATGGCGCGGTGCATCGATTCACGGGTCAAGTCAGCGTGTTCGATGCACGCCGAGCCGATTCGCCATGCTACCGGTGCCTTTTTGCCGAACCTCCGCGCGCCGACGAGGCGCCGAACTGCAGTGAAGCCGGCGTGCTCGGCGTGCTGCCGGGCGTGATCGGACTGCTGCAGGCGACCGAAGCGATCAAGCTCGTACTCGGCATCGGCGACACGCTGGTCGGGCGGCTCTTGTGCTATGACGCGCTCGCCGCGCGTTTCCATGAGCTTCGCCTGACGCGCGATCCGGCATGCCCGGGCTGCGGCGCCGCGGCGGAATTCAAGGGCTACGAAGACATCGCGCAGATCTGCTCGAGCTGATCGTGCGGCGCGCGCTGCCGCTCAACGTCCCGGGTGTTTCCGCTGCGCAGCCTCGAACGCCGCGAGCTGCTCCGGCGTCGCTTCCTTCTGATGCTTCGCTTTCCAGCTCGCGAACGGTTCCCCGTAGATGCGTTCGCGCGCGGCCTCCTTGTCGATCGAGACGCCACGCGCCGCGGCCGCTTCGCGGTACCAGTCGGCGAGGCAGTTTCGACAGAATCCTGCCGCGATCATGAGGTCGATGTTCTGCACGTCGCTGCGTCGATCCAGATGCTCGAGCAGGCGTCGGAACACGGCCGCTTCGAGCTCGATGTCGTGCTCGCTCATCCTGAAACTCCCCACGCGGCGCCGGCGGGCAGCCGCGCGTCTGATGCGTCGGAGGGCAGGATGTTAGTCCCATTTGAGGCCCACCGCGCCCGCATGGATAATGCGCGGTTTCCCGCGAGCCAGCCGATGACCGCACGAATCCTCGACGGCAAGCGCATCGCCGATGAGCTGCTGGACAGCGTCGCTCTGCGCGTGCAGGCCCGCATCTCGCGAGGCAGGCGCACGCCGGGTCTGGCGGTCGTGCTGGTCGGCGAGGACCCGGCGTCTTCGGTCTACGTGCGCAACAAGCGGCGCGCCTGTGCGCGCGTCGGCTTCCGCTCGCTCGATTTCGATCTGCCGGCAGACACGAGCGAGGCGGATCTGCGCGCGTTGATCGACCGCTTGAACAAGGACACCGACGTGCACGGGATTCTCGTGCAGCTGCCGCTGCCGCCCGGCATCAACGGCACGGCCGTGATCGATGCGATCGATCCTCACAAGGATGTCGACGGCTTCCAGGCCGCCAATGTCGGACGGCTGGCGCTGCGCCAGCGCGGTCTGCGTCCGTGTACATCGAAGGGTGTCATGACGCTGCTGGCGCACACGGATCGCCCCGTTCGCGGCCGCAAGGCCGTGGTCGTGGGCGTGTCGAATCACGTCGGGCGGCCGCTCCTGCTCGAGCTTCTCCTGGCGGGCTGCACGACGACGGCATGCCATCGCTTCACGCGCGACCTTGAAAGCGAAGTGCGGCAGGCCGACATCGTCGTGGTTGCGGTCGGAAGGCCGGAACTCATCAAGGGGGAGTGGATCAAACCCGGTGCGGTCGTCATCGACGTCGGCATCAACCGGCTCGACGATGGCCGCCTCGTCGGCGACGTCGAATTCGCGCCGGCGGCGGAGCGGGCGGCATGGATCACGCCGGTTCCGGGCGGCGTGGGGCCAATGACGGTCGCGACGCTGATGGAAAACACGCTGGAAGCTGCCGAGACATTCTTCGATTGACGCCGGACGGGCACGGATCACCGCCGTGCTCACTTCGCGGCGATGGTTTCACGGCTCATCGACTACCATGCGCATCATGAATTTCCCGATGATCACGATGCGTCTCGTGCTGCGTCTGGCCGCGGGCCTGGCTGCCTTCGGCGTCGCGGGCTGCGCGAGCATCGTCAACAAGGCGAGCCAGCACCTGGCGAACGATCTCACCCGAGGCATCCTCGACCAGGATGACGTCGCGACCGCACGCGACGGCATTCCGGCATGGCTGCTGCTGGTCGACGGTCTGATCGACGGCAACCCCCAGGATGTGGATCTGCTGATCGCAGGCGCACGACTCTACGGCGCCTATGCGGGCGGTTTCATCGCGGATCCGGCGCGTTCGCAGCATCTGTCCGCGCATGGTTTCGATTATGCGCGACGCGCCGTGTGCATCGATCTGCCCGCGTTGTGCCGGCAGATCGAGGCGCCGTTCGAGGGATTCGAGGCCGAAGTGGCGAAGACCGGTTCCAAGGACGTCGCGCTAATCTATGTGCTGGCGACGACCTGGGCCGGTCGCATCCAGAGCAACTCGAGCGACTGGAAATCGATTGCGGATATTCCGCGCGTGCAGGCGCTGCTCGAGCGCGTCGTCGCTCTCGACCCGAACTACATGAGCGGCGAGCCGTACATGTACCTCGGCGTGATGGCGACCCTGCGTCCTGCCTCGCTCGGCGGCAAACCCGAGGAAGGCAAGGCCGATTTCGAGAAGGCGCTCGCGCTTTCGCAAGGCCGCAACCAGATGGTGCGCGTGCTGTACGCCAAGCAGTATGCGCGGCTCGTGTTCGACAAGGAGCTGCACGACAGGCTTCTGAACGAGGCGCTCGCCGCCGATCCGCACGCGCCGGGGCTCACGCTGATCAACGTGCTCGCGCAGCAGCAGGCGCGGCAACTGCTGGAATCCGGGAAGGACTTTTTCTGAATGCACGGAGAAACCGAATGCACGTTCTGAACAGGATCGCGCTCGCGTTCGCGCTGACGCTTGTACCCTCGCTGCCCGCGCTCGCTACGACGACGATCAAGATCGCGACGATCGCGCCGGACGGCACGGCCTGGATGAAGGAAATGCGCGCGACGGGCGATGCGATCAAGCAGGCGACCGACGATCGCGTCGAGCTCAAGTACTACCCCGGCGGCGTGATGGGCGACAGCGCGACGGTGCTGCGCAAGATCAAGATCGGCCAGCTGCAGGGCGGCGCGTTCACCGGCGGCGAGGCGAGCGTGATCACGAAGGACGCCCAGATCTATGCAGTGCCGTTCCTGTTCCGCAACCAGCAGGAAGTCGACAAGGTGCGCGCCAAGGTCGATCCGCTGGTCAAGGCTGCGATCGGCAAGGCCGGCTTCGAGTTGCTCGGTCTGAGCGGCGGCGGTTTCGCCTATGTCATGAGCACGCGCGACATCAGGACGCGCGAGGATCTGAAGAACGCAAAAGTCTGGGTGCCGCAGGGCGACGACATCGCCGAGCTCACATTCAAGACCGCAGGCGTCACGCCGGTTCCATTGCCGCTGGCCGACGTCTACACGAGCCTGCAGACCGGCCTGATCGACACCGCCGTCAACACCGAAGCCGGCGCGATCGCATTCCAGTGGCATACGAAGATCAAGCACATGGTCGACCTTCCGGTGATCTACGTCGTCGGCGAGCTGCTCGTCGACAAGAAGACGTTCGATTCGTTGAGCCCGGCGGACCAGAAAGTGCTGAGCGATCAGATCGGCGCCGCATTCGAGCGTCTCGACAAGCAGAACCGCACCGACAATGCCTCGGCGCGCGAGGCGCTGAAGCAGCAGGGCATCACGCTGTTCACGCCCGACGCGGCCGAACGCAAACGCTGGGAGGACGTCGGCGCCGAGGCGTACAAGCAATTGACGGACGCTCACGCATTCAGCCCCGATCTGCAGAAAGCGCTGGACGCCGCGCTCGCCGAAGCGCGCGGCGGATCGAAGTGAGCGATTCCGCGCGGCGCACGGCCGCGCTGATCGGGCGCATAGAGACTGCGCTGATCGCGATCATCGTGCTGGCGATGGTGCTGCTCGCCGGCGCGCAGATCGTGCTGCGCAACCTGTTCGAGACCGGATTTGCCTGGGCCGATCCGCTGCTGCGCGCGATGGTGTTGTGGGCGGCGATGCTCGGCGCGCTCGCCGCAGCGCGCGACGACAAGCACATTGGTCTTGATCTGCTCACGCATTTCCTGCACGGGCGCGTCCGGCGCGTGGCGCGTGCGATCGCGCTGCTGTTCGCGGCCGTGATGTGCGCGGCAATGGCCTGGTATGGCTGGAATCTCGTGCAGCTCGATTTCCGGAGCGGCACGCCGGTTGCCGGCATTCCGGGTTGGGTGGTCGAGCTGATCCTGCCGGTCGGCTTCGCGCTGCTCGCGGTGCGGCTTGCGCTGCGCGCGTTCCAGCCTC
>DAISJF010000132.1:0-5922 GCA_036821625.1 Rhodanobacteraceae bacterium | reverse complement strand
CGCGCTCCTGCTGATCGCCTCCGATCGTCGCGACCTCGATGCGCTGGCAGCGGGCCTGAACCTCGCGCACGGGATTGCGGTTCGCGCGCTCGCGCTCGATCTCGGCCGCGAGGCCGATCCCGGCGCGCGCATCGCCGCGGCGCTCGACGGCATGCCGCCGCCTTCGGCGCTGCTGCTGCCGGCCGGCCAGTCGCGCGATGACGATGATTTCTCGCTCGATGCCGCCGCGATCGGCCAGGCGCTCGCGATCAACCTGCATGCGCCGCTCGCGATCGTGCACGCGCTGCTGCCGCGTCTCGTCGAGACGCACGGCACGATCGTGCTGTTCGGCAGCGTCGCGGCCGTGCGCGGGCGCGGACGCAATGTCGTCTACGCCGGCGCCAAGCGCGCGCTGGTCTCGCTCTACGAAAGCCTTCGGCAGCGCTATCGATCGAGCGAGCTGTCGGTGCAGCTCTACGAGCTCGGCTTCATGACGACGAACCTGACCTTCGGCAAGCGGCTGCCGTTGCCTGCCGCCGATCCTGCCGCTGTTGCGCGTACGGTCGTTCGCCATCTGCAGCGCGGTTCCTCGAAGCGTTACCTGCCCGGGTGGTGGCGTGCCGTGGCCGTGATCGTGCGTTGTCTGCCGTGGTTTGCTTATCGGCGACTCAAGGATTGATCCGGCCCTTGCCGGAATGACGCAGCCTAGTCCTGCGCCCGCGCCGGACGCCGAAGCGTCTGCCGCACGCTCGGAACCGGCGTGCGCTCGACGCCGAGCTCGTTCGCGACATCGACATAGCCGAGCAGCGCGGCGACTTCTCCGGCCGAGCGGCCGAGCAGATCCGGCTGATCCAGCCGCGCACCGTGCGCCTTCAGCACGCGCGCGCATCCGAGCAACCCGTGCATCGCGCACGCGTGCAGCGGCGTCACGCCGCGCTGATCCTGCGCGTCGACGGCAGCGTCGTTCTGCAGCAGGACCTTGACCAGCGCGGCCAGATGCTCGCCGTCGCACGGCGTGCCGGGCTGCGCGCCGGCGCCGAGCAGGATCAGCGTTGCGTCCTGGCCGGTCTGGTTGCGCGCGCCGATTTTCGCGCCGGCACGCAAGAGGACATTGAAGAGATCGCGGATCGTCGCCGTATCGGCGCTTCCGGAGAAGCCCGACTGCGCCGCCGCAAGCAACGGCGTCGTGCCCTGCTCGTCGACCGCGTTGACGTCGGCGCCGGCTTCGAGCAGCGCTTCGGCGAGCCGCGGCAAGCCGAGCGCCGCAGCGAGAATCAACGCGGTGCCGCCGCCGGGCATGCGCAAGTCCGGCGCGACGCCATGGCTGAGCAACGTGCGCACCACGGCTTCGCGACGCGCGTTCACCGCAGCGGCAAGGCAGTGCGTTCCGGACCGGGCTGCGTGCGCGGTGTCTGCGCCGGCTTCGAGCAGGCGCACGACGAGACCCGCGTAGCCGGCACCCGCCGCGCGGATCAGAGCCGTCGCGCCCTGCGCATCCTCGGTATCGAGCGCAAACCCGAATGCGAGCATGCGCTCGACTGCTTCGGTGTCGCCCAGTGCCGCAGCCGCGGGAAGGTCCGACGCGCACAGCGCTCGATGCGGCAATTTCCAGCGCGACCAGTTGAGCCAGTACGCCGGCTCCTGCTCGCTGCGCGCGAGCGCGAGGCCGAGCGGAGTTTCGCCGCTCGCGGCGGCGATTTCGGGGCTCGCACCGCCCTGGATCAGCGTGCGCAGCATCGGCACGGCCGTCTCGATGGGGAGCTTGACCGCGATATGCAGAGGCGTCGCACCCTGCGCGTCGCGTGCATCCGGATCGGCGCCGTGCGCGAGCAGCCGGCGCGCGACGTCGGCGTCGCCGAGCGCCACCGCCGCGTGCAGCGCCGAACATTCGGCGAGGGTCGGACCGCACCAGTCCGCGCCGCGCTCCAGAAGGTCGGCCGCGAGCCGGCGCAGCGGCAGTCCGGCTTCGCCGCGCGGTGCGGATGCGAGCATGCGCGCGACGACACCCGCGCCGCCGATCGGCACGCCGGCCGCGACAAGCTCGGCCAGCGCAGCAGTCGTGCCCGGCAGCATGTCGATCAGCGCGTCGCCGAGTGGACGTCCGTCGCCGAGTCTCGCGTCGGCACCGAGGCCGTGATTGAGCAGCCACTGGCGCGCTTCGGCGGACGGAAGCCTGGCGACGGCCAGGTACAGGTCTGCGAGCGCGGACGGCGGCCATTCGCGCACGACCTGCGCGAATTCGGCGACGACATTCCAGTGGCCGAAGCGCAGCGCGTCGAGAAGATGATCGGCGTTGACCGTTTGCGCCGAGGCGGCGTCGCTGTTGAGGCTGCTCGGCAGCGGATACGCGGGATCGAGCAGCGCGACGATGTGCCAGCGGCCGGATGCCGCCGCGTGATCGAGAGCGCGCTTGCCGTCCGCGGCCGCCCGCGCGCGATCCGCGCCGAGCGCGAGCAGTGCGCGCACGGTTTCTTCGTTCGCGTTGCGGGATTGACAGGCGATGGTCAAGGCGCCGCGGCCTTCGGCGTCGACGAGATTCGGATCCGCCCTGCGCTTGCCGAGCGCGTGCACGACGCCGACCGCGCCGGATCGGGCGGCTTCCATCAGCGCCGTGGTGCCGCGGTGATCGGCAAGATTCGGATCAGCGCCCGCGGCCAGCAGCGCCTCGGCGATGCGCACGTGTCCGGCGAGCGCGGCGACCATCAGCGGAGTGCGCTCGGCGGCGCCGCGCGCGTTGACGTTGGCGTGATGTTTGATCAGCGACTTGACGCCGTGGACGTCGTCCTCGTCGACGCCGGCTGCGTGCAGCAGCGGAGGCTGAGCGCGCGCGACCTCGGTGTTCGCGCCGCGATTGAGCAGGAAATCCGCGACGTGCCAGCTCGCATTGGTACAGGCGACGCCGAGCGCGGTCAGGCCTTCGCGGTTGACCGCGTTGATGTCGGCCTGCGCATCGATCAGGAGCGCGGCGACGATGGGTTCCGCGCAGCGCGCTGCGTGGTGCAGCGGCGTGTTGCCGTCGCTGCCGGCGACACGCGGGTCAGCGCCGTTCGAGAGCAGCATCATCACCGCGTCGGGCCGGCCCTCGTAGCTGTCGCGCGTCGCGGCGATCAGCGGCGTCAGGCCGCCGTGCGCGCGGTTGACGTCGACGCCTTTCGCTATGAGGCCACGCAACAGGCGCAGATCGGACAGCGTGACCGCGATCAGGAGCGCGCTGCGCTGGTCGCGCTGATCCGCGCCGGGCGCCGCATTGGGGTCACCGCCGCGATCGAGCGCCGCCAGCGCGAGATCGATCTGGCCCGAGCGCGCGGCGCAGAGCAGCGTCGCATCGAGCTCCGCGCGCGCGATGCCGGCCGGGAGATTTGCGGCGTTCGCAGCGCCAGCCGTATGCGGATCGGCGCGCTGCTCGGCGCGGTGTCGCGAGCGGCGCGCATCGGAGAGCACGGCGCGCAGCGTGCGGTTGATGAGAACGAGATGGGCGAGCGGAACGAGAACGACCGCGTAGAGCACGAGGGCGGCGATGCGGAACTCGCTCGGCAGATAGCCGCCGAGGCCCGTCAATGCGAGCGCGCCGACCGCGACCGCCAGCAACGCGAGACCGCTTGGCAGGCCATATGCGAAGAACATGTCCTGCGTGCCGGTCAGATGGCGCGCGAACGCGAGCGATCGACGCAACGCGCCGAGCAGCCATGAGCCGCGCTCTTCGCTCGGATACGCATCGTCCCAGATGAACACGAGCGCGAACGCCGGCCACAGTCGCCAGAGCACGAGCAGCGCGACGAACAGCGCGACCGAAACAGCGACCGCCGCCGGCAGCGAATCATCTCGCGCAAGCCACCAGGCCGGCCCGGCGAGGACCGCGGCAACCGCGGCCGTGTACGCCGTGAGCAGAACGAAATAGGTGAGGCCGCGCCGCGCGATGCTGCGCCGGAAACTGGACTCCATGTCGAGACGAAGCGCGTGGCATAGCCCGGTCATCGCCAGCGAGTTGCCGATCAGCAGCAGCACGAACGTCAGCGGATGCTGCACCGGTGCGGCCAGCGCGAATGCCAGCCAGGCCGGCAGGAGATGGCGGATCGCCAGGGAGATGGATTGCAGTCGAGGTACCGCGTTTTTCGGCATCCGGTCGTTCGCTCGAGGGCCCGCGCCGCGCCGAGTATATCGGCGTCGACGCGCGGCGCTGCTAGTCGGGCGTTAAAGGCGCGTCCGGCGACCGGAGATGGCCGTTCCGGTTCATCCGGAGGAGACGGTCGCCGCCGGAGACAGGGCCATCGTCGCCGATGTGAACGCGCCCTGCGAAGGCTTCGCCCCGATAGCTTTCGACGCCCCGCAGCAGCCGGCCGATGAGCCATGCGTCGCGCGGATCGGCGGCGACGATGTGCAGCGGCGCATTGGAGCCGCGCAGCTCTGCGAGCAGATCCTCGCAGAGATTCCGCTGCACGGTGCCGACGCCGTAGAGGCGCGACATCACGATGAGGCCGTGCAGCACGACGATCGCGCCGAGCGCGAGGATCACGCCGCGCGCGACGCGCGGAAGCGATGCCCACGCATTCGCGCCGACCACGACGGTCGCGGCCGCGGCGAGATAGGCATAGTGGTCGTACGCGACCGGCAACAGGAGCACCGGGCCGAGCGCGACAGCGAATGCAACGAGCCAGGCCGCGGGCGAGCGCCAGCCTGCGCTTCCGAGCGCGCCGAACAGAAGGATCACGCAACCCGCGGCGGCGGCGAGTCGAGTCACGCTTTTGGTCAGCAGCGGACCGATCTCGAACAGCGGCGGCATGAACGGATACAGCGCGTACTCAGCGAGGCGCGCCGGCACATGGCCGAGAGACCACGCGTAGGCCGGATCGATTTGCGCGCTGTCGGCGAGCGCGGGCCGCATCGCGACGTAGCAGAGGGCGATCGCTGCTGAAACCGCGACGGCCGCGATGGACGATCGTCGCCAAGGCCGTCGAAGGGTCGCAAGCGCGAGCAGTGCCGGCAGCACGATTGCGGACTCCTTGCAGAGCAGCGCAATCGCGGACACGGCCACCGCGGCGGCGTTGAGAAGGAGGATCGCCGGGTTCCCGGCGGATGCCGCGCGTTGCAGGCAGCGCAGGGCGACGAGGCCGCAGAAGAGCGTCAACAGATCCGCGAGCGCGCCGGTCCACCCGTGCACATAGACGGCGTAGGGGCACAGGGCAAACACGATCGCAGAAACCCGAGCGATGCGGTCGGAAACGTGCATGCCTGCGATCACCCGCGCGAGCAGCCACGCGTTGACCGTACCGATCAGGACGAAGACGCCGTGCATGAGCATCGGTGACGCGCCCAGCGCGTGCGCGAGCACGAGCCAGAGGTTGAACGTGAGCGGCCGGTACTGCAGCGGCGAGAGATCGAGCCACGCGACCCATGGCAACGCGCTCCATGACGCGTGTGCGCGCGCGAGCCATTCGAGCTCATCGTGGCTGAGATAGCCGGGATTGATGATCAGCGGCAGTTGTACGAGCAACAGCAGCAGCGGGAGCGGCACGCGCATCAGACGCACGATGTGTTCCTGCGCGCGAAAGCGAGCGTGCGCATCGCCGGCGGACGCGCGCGTCGGTGCATCGGGAAAAGAAAAAGCCTCCGCAGCGTTGGCTGCGGAGGCTTCGATGAGGCCCCTGGCGATGACCTACTCTTGCATGGCTTAAGCCACACTACCATCGGCGCTGGTGCGTTTCACTTCCGAGTTCGGGATGGGATCGGGTGGGACCACACCGCTAAGGTCGCCAGGGAACTGGTGAGAGTCGCGCGCGGTTCTCGAGCGCGGTCTCTGCATTGGGACTTGGGACGTAACGAAGCACTTGGTTTGCCGTCAGCCATCTCGTTGAGGCGACGAAGCAACTTGGAGTTATATGATCAAGCCGCACGGATCATTAGTATCGGTTAGCTCGGCATTACTGCGATACACACCCGACCTAT